>JAGAJD010000285.1 GCA_017626275.1 Lachnospira sp. | reverse complement strand
CCATCACCCGCTTCGTGTGTCCGTAGCTCAGCTGGATAGAGCAACGGCCTTCTAAGCCGTGGGTCGAGGGTTCGAATCCCCCCGGGCACACTTATTTTATTTTATGGTGGGTATAGCGCAGCTGGTTAGCGCGTCAGATTGTGGCTCTGAAGGCCCAGGGTTCGAATCCCTGTATCCACCCTGGCTATTAATGGGCTATCGCCAAGCGGTAAGGCACAGGGTTTTGATCCCTGCATCACGCTGGTTCGAATCCAGCTAGCCCAGCTGGATGCAAGGTAATCCAAAGTAGACAATTTATTAATATAAGGGCTCATAGCTCAGTTGGTAGAGCACTGGACTTTTAATCCAGGTGTCCCGGGTTCGAACCCCGGTGGGCTCATTCAGAGTATTAAGGACATTTAAGACGAATCGGAAGATTCGTCTTTTTGTTTTGTTAAGACGACAATTTAGATACTTGCTTTAAAGTTGCAAAGCAAGTATAATATTAATGTTGTGCATAAGCACAAATGAGAATAAAATCACTTATTTGGTGAGATTGGAGGATTATGCAGGAAAGAGAAAAGTTTAAGTCACGTCTCGGCTTTATAATGGTATCGGCGGGCTGTGCGATTGGACTGGGAAATGTGTGGAAGTTCCCGTACATATGCGGTGAAAACGGAGGTGCCGCATTTATTCTTATTTATCTTTTATTTTTGGCAATTCTGGGGTGGCCGATTCTTATGGCGGAATTTGCAGTTGGACGAGGAAGTAAAAGAAGTATAGCGCAGTCTTTTTCAATACTTGAGACAGAGAAAAGTAACTGGCACAGATTCAAGTGGTTTGGAATTGCCGGTAATTATCTTCTGATGATGTTCTATACTATGGTATGCGGCTGGATGCTTTACTATGCGTGGCGAATGATTACAGGACAGTTGTCGGGGCTTGATACTAAAGGGACTGAGGCGGCATTTAATCAGATGCTTGAAAGTCCTGTAACGATGATTTTGTGGACAGTCATTGCGATTGCAGTTTCATTTGGAATATGTGCAATGGGACTTCAGAATGGTGTTGAAAAGATAACAAAGGTAATGATGATTCTGTTAATTGTTTTGATGCTTGTGCTTGCTGTCAATTCTGTATTGCTTGATACTTCGGGAGAAGGTTTGAAATTCTATCTTGTCCCTGATTTTTCAAAAACGGCGGAAAATGGCTGGGGCAACGTAATATTTGCAGCGATGACGCACGCATTTTTTACATTGAGCGTCGGAATGGGTTCAATGAGCATTTTTGGAAGTTATCTTGACAAAGAGCATAAGATTACCACGGAGGCATTAAACGTTGTAATTTTGGATACAATCATAGCTATAACAGCAGGAATTATTATTATTCCGTCTTGTTTTGCATACGGAATACAGCCGGATGCAGGGCCGTCATTATTGTTTATCACACTTCCTAATGTGTTTAATCATATGGCAGGCGGAAGAATCTGGGGAAGCCTGTTCTTTATTTTTATGACATTTGCGTCATTGTCAACGGTAATTGCAGTGTTTGAAAATATTATTGCGATTACAATGGAAATCTGGGATATGACAAGAGCCAAAGCTGTAAAGATTAATATGTTCCTGATTATGATATTGTCTATGCCGGCGGTTCTTGGCTATAATGTGCTTTCAGGAATACAACCGATTGGTGTTGGAAGTACAATTATGGATTTGGAAGATTTTCTTGTATCTTATAATATTCTTCCGCTTGGCGGACTGGTATTTTTATTTTTCTGTACAAGTAAAAACGGCTGGGGCTTTGATAATTTTAGAAAAGAGGTCAATACAGGAAAGGGATTTTTGCTTCCAGCATGGATTAAAGGCTATATGGCATATGTATTGCCGCTTATAATTGTTTTGGTTTATTTAAAGGGCTACTATGATATGTTCAGTAAATATGAAGCAAAAACATTTATTATGTGGATGCTTGTTGCTGTTGTGTTTTTGGCAGTTGTTATAAGCTTTTCGTTAAAGGCCGGCAAGAAGGCTGCCGGGAAGCGGAAAGAATTTTAAATTTGAAATTTGGAGGTCAATGAAATGAGTGAAGAGTGCACACATGATTGTGGAAGCTGCGGTTCTGATTGTGGAGAAAGAACAGCACCGCAGATTATGGCGAATGGAAATAATGCAGGAGTAAAGAAGGTTATTGCAGTTGTCAGCGGCAAAGGCGGAGTAGGAAAATCCTTAGTGACTTCAATGCTGGCAGTAAGTGCTGCAAAGAAAGGTTTAAAGACAGCTATTTTAGATGCCGATATTACAGGACCTTCAATACCGAAGTCTTTCGGAATCAGTGAGAAGGCAACATGTGACGAGGCAGGAACAGTTATTTATCCTGCTGTTACAAAGACGGGTATTAAGCTTATGTCATTGAATCTTCTTGTAGAAAATGAGTCTGATCCTGTTATTTGGAGAGGACCTGTTATTGCGAGCGCCGTAAAGGAGTTTTGGCAGAATGTTGAATGGGGCGATGTTGACTGTATGTTTGTTGACTGTCCGCCGGGAACAGGTGATGTTCCGCTTACAATTTTCCAGTCGCTTCCGGTTGACGGCATTATCGTGGTGACTTCACCGCAGGAGCTTGTATCAATGATTGTTGAAAAGGCTGTTAAGATGGCAAAGATGATGGATATTCCGGTGCTTGGCATTGTTGAGAATATGTCTTATTTTAAATGCCCTGACTGCGGCAAGATTCATTATATTTATGGTGAAAGCCATGTTGAAGAAAATGCTGAAAAGAACGGAATTGATACGATTGCTAAGCTTCCGATAGATACTGAAACGGCAGCAAAGGTTGACTCAGGCTGTGCGGAGGATTTAGATGTGTCTGCACTTTCTGCGATTTCAGAAAAAATTGCGGCAATAGAGAAAGTAACATCACGGTTAAAGATAGCCGTAACTTATCAGGACGGAAATGTATTTCAGCATTTTGGACATTCCGAGCAGTTTAAGATATATGAAATTGAAGATAAAAAGGTAGTTTCAAGTAAAATTATAGGAACTGACGGCAATGGACATGAAGCACTTGCAGGGTATCTGAAAAATGATAATATTGACATTCTTATCTGTGGCGGTATTGGAAGCGGCGCTGTTGATGCACTTGCACAATACGGTATTCAGGTTGTTCCGGGAGTTACAGGTGAGGCAGATATGGCAGTTTCAGATTATCTGAATGATAAGCTTCAGGTAAATATGCAGCCTAACTGCAATCATCATGATGAAGATGGACATTCATGCGGTGATCATACAGATGGCGGTTGTTCATGCGGACATAGCTGTCATTAATTTTAAACCTCTTTTGTCAGACAAAATAAGTCTGATAAAAGAGGTTTTTTTATCATATAATAAAATTTGCAAATAATACTTGCAGCAGCATAAAAAATGTAGTATAGTAAACATATGAACAGATAATCATATGTTCATTAATTGTAGATATATTAAAAAAGAAATAAATCATAGCTAAGAAGGGAGGACAAAGTGAAGGAAATTAATCAGGAAGTTTTTGACGAAAACAGAACTGAAGCGGAGTGCTGTGAGACGTTTTGTGTGCATGAAGAAACGGTAGATAAAGTTAAAAGTCATATGCCCGACGATGAATTGCTGGACGGTATCGCTGATACATTTAAGGTTTTTGGCGATAAGACAAGAATTAAGATTCTTTATGTACTGCACAGCAGCGAATTGTGTGTGTGCGATATTGCACAACTGCTTGATATGAACCAGTCGGCAATTTCGCATCAGCTTAGAGTTCTTAAACAGGCAAAGCTTGTTAAAAGCAGGAGAGACGGGAAGTCGATATTTTATTCACTGGACGATTCACATGTGAGAACAATTCTCAGCATGGGAATGGAACATGCGATGGAGCAGGAAGTTTAGTTATTTATTTGATAAAAGGAAAGGAATGAAGGATTATGAAGAAGAAGTTTAAGTTACAGGATTTAGATTGTGCAAATTGTGCTGCAAAGATGGAGGAAGCAATTAAAAAGCTTGACGGTGTGCAAGATGCCAGCGTAAGTTTTATGACACAGAAAATGGTAATTGAAGCAGACGATGAGAAATTTGATTCTATTATGAAGCAGGTTGTTGAGGTTTGCAAGAAGGTTGAGCCTGATTGTGTTATTTTGATGTAGGAGATTTATATGACTGGTAAACAAAAAAAGGTTTTATACCGTATAATCGTTTCTGTGGTAATTTATGCAGTATTGATAGTGGCAGAGCATACAAACATATTTCCGTACATGGAACAGTTTCCGTTCGGCTTGCTGCTGTTTTTGATTCCGTATATTATTATTGGTTGGGATATTGTATATAAAGCCGTTAGAAATATTTTTCACGGACAGGTATTTGATGAGAATTTTCTCATGTTTATTGCAACAGTCGGTGCATTTGTTGTCGGAGAATATTCCGAGGGTGTTGCAGTTATGCTTTTTTATCAGGTAGGAGAATTGTTCCAGAGTTATGCTGTAAACCGTTCAAGACAATCTATTACACAGCTTATGGATATTTGTCCTGAATATGCCAATATTGAGGAAGACGGTGAAATTAAACAGGTTGACCCTGATGATGTAGAGGTTGGAAGTATAATTGTGATTAAGCCGGGTGAGAGAATACCACTGGACGGAATCGTAATTGAAGGTGAGTCAATGGTTGATACTTCTTCGCTTACCGGAGAATCTGTTCCGAGAAGCGTGAGAGTTGATTCGGAAGTAATAAGCGGCTGTGTCAACGGAAGTGGTTTGCTGCGTGTAAGAACGACAAAGGAATTTGATGATTCAACAGTTGCAAGAATTCTTGAGCTGGTTGAAAATGCAAGCAGCAAGAAAGCAAAGGTGGAGAATTTTATTACAAGATTTGCAAGGTATTATACACCTGTCGTAACGATAGGAGCATTTCTGCTTGCTGTGATACCGCCGCTGCTGTTTGGAGGAGAATGGTTTGACTGGCTGCAGAGAGCATGTATATTTCTTGTAATTTCATGTCCGTGTGCGCTTGTGATTTCCGTTCCGCTCAGCTTTTTTGGTGGAATAGGAGCAGCCTCTTCACTTGGAATCCTTGTCAAAGGAAGCAATTACCTTGAGGCGGCTGCTGATATGGATACAGTTGTATTTGATAAGACTGGCACGCTTACAAAAGGTGAGTTTGAGGTAAATGTGATTGAACCGGAAAACGGAGTGTCAGAGGAAGAGGTATTGCAGCTTGCAGCCTATGCGGAGCAGTATTCCGACCACCCGATTGCCGCTTCAATAAAGAGAGCTTACCAGAAACGCGGTTATCAAACAGATACGGAAAGGTTAAGCGAGGTAGAGGAACTTGCGGGACATGGCGTTTCTGCAAAATTTGACGGTGAGGAAGTGCTGGCAGGTAATGCAGAGCTGTTAAAGCAGCGCGGAATTGCTGTAAAGGAAAGTACACATACAGGAACAGTAGTGTATATTGCAAAAGGCGGAAGCTATAAGGGCAGCATAGTTATTTCTGATACGATAAAGCCGGAAGCAAAGGAAGCCGTGGCAATGCTTAAAAAGGCAGGCGTGAAAAAGACTGTAATGCTCACAGGAGACAGGAAAGCGGCAGGTGAGGCAGTTGCGGCACAACTAGGAATTGATGTTGTATATACACAGCTTCTTCCGGCAGATAAGGTTAAGAAGGTGGAGAAACTGCTTTCAGATGAAGAGACAGGAAAGGTTGCGTTTGTGGGAGACGGAATTAATGACGCTCCTGTACTGACAAGAGCAGATATTGGTATTGCAATGGGAAGCATGGGTTCAGACGCTGCGATAGAGGCTGCAGATATTGTGCTTATGGACGACGATACGACTAAGATTGCAAAGGTTGTCGCAATTGCGAGAAAGACAAGAACTATTGTAAAGCAGAACATTGTATTTGCATTGGGAGTTAAAGCATTGATTCTTATTTTAGGTGCGTTTGGTCTTGCCAATATGTGGGAGGCGGTGTTTGCAGACGTAGGTGTATCAGTTATTGCCATAATAAATGCAATGAGAATGTTAAAATTTAAATAAGCGGATAGAGAAGAGCCATGATGACAGATTCGCAAGCAAAGTGATTGACTTTTGTGTTGTGGGTGTGGTAATATATATTCACATGCGGATGTGGCGGAACTGGCAGACGCGCTAGACTTAGGATCTAGTTCTTCGGAGTGCAGGTTCGATTCCTGTCATCCGCATTATATTTTTGATTGTAAAGCCGGTAGTGATACCGGCTTTTTTCTGTACTCAGTCAATTGTATTGATTATTAGGGAAATAATTGGTATTATAAAAATGTAAGTAAAAGTTCGTGAATCAGGAGGAATACTATATGGCAAAAAGACGATTAAACAGCGGCAATCATCTTAAAAGGGTGGCTGCTATAATTCTTGCGGCAGGATTAGTGCTGCAGACAGGAAGTTCTGTAATGGCAGAGGATACCAATGTTGACAGTACTAAATCCGGGATTACAGGTGTTGAAGTTACAGAAGCCGGAAACGGAGAGCAGGTAATTGAGTTTTTGGAGACTGATACGAAAGAGAGTAACATTTCATTGGGAACAGGTTATATAGAACCTGATTATGATACTGATGAGAGTAATAACTATGAGCCGGAGTATGAGCTTTTAAAGTCTTCACCTCAGACACAGCAGAGTAAATACCACACTGAAGCGCTTCCTGCAATTAGAAATCAGGGAGGCTATGGAGTTTGCTGGGCATTTTCAACTATTGCCTGTATGGAGATTAACCTGATGAAAAAGGGGTATAAGGAAGTAGATTTGTCGGAGCTTCATTTGGTGTATTATACATACAATTCGGCACCAGACCCGCTTGGAGGTTTTGAGGGTGACAGCTACGCATATAACGACAATACAACGTCAATCCTGCAAATAGGAGGCAATTATGTATGGGCTTCCAATGCTTTAATGGACTGGCTTGGAGCTGCGGCAGAGGAGACTGTTCCTTACAGTATGGCAGAAAAAGTTGAAAAAGAGGGGCTGCCTGAGGAGACTGCATATGATACTGTGGCACATTTGGAAGGTCTTAGGGAAATTCCGATGACAGATACAGAAGGCATCAAGAATGCCATTGTGGAATATGGCGCAGTAATGGTTAGTTATTATGCAATTACTTCATATGACAGTAATGAATATTATAATTCAGATACTTACGGATATTATGTCTGTGATGAAATGGGAACTAATCACGCGGTAGTTATTGTCGGCTGGGATGACGACTATTCAGCGTCCAATTTCCCGACAGCACCGGAGGGAAATGGAGCATGGATTGTAAGAAACAGTTGGGGAAGTGACTATGGTGATGACGGATATTTTTATTTATCATATTATGATAAAAGCTTAACAAAGAAAGCAGCGGCTTTTGAAGCTGAAATGTCAGATGATTATGATAATAACTATCAGTATGATGGAAGTTTAGGTGCAAAATACAGCTCTTATGGTTCGGATATAAAGGTAGCAAATGTATTTGAGATTAAAGCAGGGGTGTCTGCTGCGGAGACATTGGAGGCTGTTTCGTTTGAGACACCAACCAGCAACTGTGAATATACAGTAAGTATTTACAGGAATCTCAAAGATATGAGCAATCCTGAAAGCGGAGAGCTTTGTGCGACAGAGACGGGAAGCTTCGAGTACAGTGGAATTTATACGGTTGTGCTTACCGAGCCTGTAAAAATGGAGCATGGAACCTGTTATTCAGTTGTAATAAGACTGGAAGGAAGAGATAAAAAGAGCTATTCATACATTGCAGAAGATTGTTCTGATTCAAGTTTTTATGAGACAGTGTCTTCTGCAAAGGAGCATCAGAGTTATCGTTATAACGGATATTATTGGGAAGACTATGGCAAGGACAGCAATGCGAATTATAGAATTAAGGCATATACCAATAATGTAGCTGATGAAAAATATGTTGCTCCGACAGGAATTACGCTGAATAAGAAGGAAGAGGAAATAGAGATTGGTGAGGAACTTCAACTGGTTGCAACAGTAGAGCCGGAAGAAGCGACAAATAAAGATGTTATATGGAGTTCGTATGATGAAACGGTGGCTGTTGTTTCAGATACAGGAGTCGTTACAGGTGTGAAAGCCGGAGAGGCAGTAATAGTGGCGACCACAGTAGACGGAAAAATTGAGGCATATTGTCTTATTATAGTAAAGAAATTTGAATATACCGGCATGTTGACGGAATCGGACGGTAAAATGTACTGGTATGAAAACGGAGAAAAGCAGGGAGTACAGTACAACAAAGATGGTTCAATTGATTTGTCATACAGAGGTAAGGAAATCTACGACCCTGCAAGCAATGCGTGGTACTGGCTTGACAATGTGCAGAACGGTGCAGTTGCAAAATCAAAGGACGTTTATCAGGAGTCTGCGGCAGGTGCATGGGCTGATAATAAAGTTTATAATGAAGACGGCAGTCTGAATATTGGCGCAAGTACAGGAAAATGGGTGCGTTATGATGAGAATGGTCATATGATAAAGGGTTGGCAGACAAATGACGCGGGAACATATTATTTTGATATCGTTTACGGAACAATGGCAAAGGGACATGTTATTATTGGCGATAATGAGTGTTACTTTGATGAGAATACAGGCATAGGATATAATGGCTGGTTAAATATTGATGGTATGAATTACTGGTATGAGAATGGAGTACGTCAGGGCTATAATGTAAATGACATATATTACAGAGGTAAGGAAATCTACGACCCTTCAAGTAATGCATGGTATTGGCTTGATAATGTGCAGAAGGGTGCAGTAGCGAAGTCTAAAGACGTATATCAGGAGTCAAGCGGTGGTAAGTGGGTACGCTATGATGAATCAGGTCATATGATTAAAGGCTGGGATGTTGTAGGAGAAAAGAAGTATTATTTTGACCTGATAACGGGCGCTATGCTTAAAGGTGAGTACTATGACAGTGACGGAAATTACTATCATTTTGATGAAATTACGGGAGTTCTTATTGAATAAATAAAAGTAATTGGAAGTTGAGGAAGGATTTATGCAGTCGAAATTCAGATTGTTTTTTCCATGCTATTTTGCATTTTTTGTAAATGGAGCTATGGTACTTTTGGTGGGAGCAATTCTGCCATATTTGATAGAGGAGGCGGGGATTAATTATAGTATCGCAGGAGGTTTCTTGTCGGCATTTGCTGTCGGAAATTTGCTTGCAAGCTTTATTAATCCCGTTTTGGCAGCAAAAATAGGGCGTAAGGCAACTATTGTCAGTATGTCGGCATTTATTCCGCTTATGTGGTTTGTTATAACATTGGTTCCGCCTGTCCCTGTAATTTATGCGGCATTTATTTTGCTTGGAATCGGAAGAGGTTCTGTAAGTATTATTAATAATGCGGTGGTTAATGATAATTCTGACGGGAAGCCGGCAGCGCTTAATCTGCTGCATATGACTTTTGCCGTGGGTGCATTTTTATCACCGTTTTTAACATCGCTGTATATTAATGCAGGATTGGGCTGGAAAGCGGTTGCTTATACTGTTGTTGCAGGTTCGGCATTGGCATGTGTTTTTTATGCATGTATGAAGCTTGATTATAACATGCCTAAGGAATCGGCAAAGGCTGCTGAATCCGGTAAGGATTTTTACAGAAATCCGGTATTTTACATTATGGGAATTTTATTATTCCTCTATCTTGGATTGGAGAATTGTGTAAACGGCTGGTTTGTTACATATTTTAAGAGTATGGGAATTATGAGTACTTCTTATGCCACTAATCTTGTGTCAATTACATGGGTTATGGTTATGCTCGGCAGACTGCTTACTGCAAAATTATCTTCAAGGATTCATAAGAATAAGCTGATTTTGGCTTTCTGTATTGCGACAGCGGTATTTTTTATTATGTTGGTTTCCACAAAGAATCTTGCA
The DNA here is from genome assembly GCA_017626275.1 of Lachnospira sp. Classification (GTDB taxonomy): domain Bacteria; phylum Bacillota; class Clostridia; order Lachnospirales; family Lachnospiraceae; genus Lachnospira. The sequence continues at coordinate 1,153 of JAGAJD010000285.1, read as the reverse complement.
GTTATTACTGTGGCAATAGCAGGACTTGGATTTTTCTTTGCGGGAATATATCCGACAAGCGTATCAAGCGTTGGGGCAATTATTAAAGGCTCTAACACAGGAATGTCAATGTTTCTTGCAATGGCGGCATTGGGAGGAATTATTACACCGCAGATTGTCGGTGTGGTTGCCGATTATATGGGAATGACAGGTGCTATTTTGGTGCTTGCATTTAATGCGGTAGGAATGTTGGTGCTGTCACTTCTTAATGTGAGACTTAATCGTCAGAATAAATTGAACGGAGATTAGACCGGTATGGAGTATGTAATTGAAAATGAACAAATAAGAGCTGAGGTTGAGAGTAAGGGCTGTGAGATTGTCTCTGTTATAATGAAAGCGGATAATACAGAGCGTATATGGCAGGCAGCTCCTGAGTGCTGGAAACGCCATGCACCTGTTTTGTTTCCTTTGGTTGGAAAATATAGAGATAACCGTTCAGCTTATGAAGGGAATGTTTATGAGATGTCCCAGCATGGTTTTGCAAGAGATATGGAATTTACGCTTGCAGAGCAGTCTGGAGATTCTATTGTGATGACGCTTACGCAGACGGAAGATACATTGAAAAAGTATCCGTTTGCATTTGAACTGCGGTGCAGTTATGTTTTAAAGCACAATAAAATTTGTGTTGGCTGGAAAGTCATTAACACGGATAACAAGGAGATGTATTTCAGCATAGGTGCACACCCTGCATTTGTTTATCCGGGAAAAAATAGCCTTTCCGGCTGTACGGTTCGATTTAAGGCAGAGGCGGATATGGATACTCAAATGGACAGCCTTGAATATGAGCTTCTGAATGAACAGGGTTTGGTAAAGAATGAAAAGTTTACAATGAAGCTTATAGATTCTCAGATTGCTGTATCGGAAGATTTTTTCGATAAGGACGCTTATATTTTTGAGAATGGGCAGTGCGGAAGTGTAGCTTTATGCAATGAGGGAAAGCCTTTTGTTATGGTGAATTTTGACGCTCCTGTATTTGGTTTATGGTCGACAGTAGGAAAAAATGTACCGTTTATCTGTATTGAGCCGTGGTACGGAAGAGCTGACAGAGAGGATTTTGAAGGCACGCTTGAATGCAGGGAATGGGGAAATGTGCTTGCGGCAGGAGAGGTGTTTG
>JAGAJD010000284.1 GCA_017626275.1 Lachnospira sp. | reverse complement strand
TTAGTGAGGTTGATACATCTCTTTTTAAGAATCCGGTATTTGGAGAAAAATTAAATGGGGTTATCAGAGCATTTAAAGAATACAATAATCCTGTGGTAATGCGGTTGAATGATACAATGGAGACGATAGGTGATAATACCTTGATAAAGGATACATTGGACAGAGTTCAGGCACAGACGAAGTCAATTAAGGATATGGAAAATGCAAGCGAGAATTTGGAAAATTCTATTGTAAACATTTCTGAGGCAATGGGACATATTCGTAATAATACATATGATGTTATAACAGCGTCAGAAGATGTTGTTTCTAATATGAACGTAAGCATGAAAGCTGTTAATCAGTCTTCTGAGAAGATTAGTACAATTAACGAGCAGGTTCAGAATTTTAAGAGTAAGATCGATAAGATTGGCGAGATCGTAGATTTAGTAAAGCAGGTAGCAAGTCAGAGTAATTTGCTGGCGTTGAATGCATCGATAGAAGCAGCAAGAGCAGGTGAAGCAGGAAAAGGCTTTGCTGTTGTTGCAGAGCAGGTTCGTGAGCTTTCCAATAATACATCGGAGTCGGCAGAAGATATTGTAAATTATGTAGGACAGCTTAAACAGGATATTGACATATTGGCTGTGTCAATGGAGGAGACAACGAATAATCTGAGTGAGGGAAATGAAAGGGTAAAAGCGTCTTTGGAGGCTATAGACCAGATGAACACACAGATGGTAAGTATTCGTGAAAAAGTAGACAGCATATTCAACGACATTGATACGCAAAAAGGTGTAACGCAAGCTTTTACAAAGCAGATTGAAAATATTTCTGAGAGTTACAATATTCTTTCAGATGATTGTATTCAGTCCGGCAGACATATTTTCCAGGTTGGAAGATATCTCGATAAAACAAGAAGTGATTTGGTAAGGGGAGGTTCTGCTATTACACAGCAGGATTGGCTCAGAGTATTTGAGGTTGACCACTATATACTTACTTGGAGAGTTTACAATAATATAGTAGGCTTTGAACATTTGCAGAAGAGACAGGTTGAAAATGCTAATGGCTGTAAGCTCGGTAAATGGCTGAATAGTCAGTCAGATGAGCGGATTGTACACAGTCCGGAATTTCAGAAGCTTACTGCGGCACATAATTATCTTCATAATTGTGCGACACAGTCATGGAGAGCCAAAGAGGACGGCGATGATGAGAGAGCGCTGGCATATTTCGATAAGACATACGAGGCATTTTTGGAATATGATAATGCCCTGAGGGCTTTGCAGAATAAAATGTATGAATTAGGTTACACAGAGCAGACCGAGATTGTAAAATATAAAGAATAAATTTACTTGATAATCCATAGAACGTGTGCTATCATCATGGTGGTTATGCAATGAGCGGTATTCGAGAAAGAAGCTGCATCAGATGATAGCAACATGTGATATGTGACATTTAATATGTTACATATATAATTATGCAATTTTTTAAAATCATCTAGTGTATTTTCTGGAATGGATATTTTATTTCCATTCATTCTATGTACGCGTTCAGCGGCAGATTATTTCCTATTATTAAATTTTAAACCTGTTAAGTGAAAAAAGTGCAGCAGTGTGCAGAATTTGTGCAGCACGGAAAGGATTGTCAATGAAAAATACGGTCAACACATTTAGGGAAGCAAAGCAAAAAGGAATAAAGCTGGCTATGCTGACGGCATATGATTATTCAACAGCAAAATTGGAAGATGAAGCAGGAATTAACGGAATCCTTGTAGGTGATTCACTTGGAAATGTAGTTTTAGGTTATGAAGACACTATATCCGTCACAATGGAGGATATGATTCATCATGGGGCTGCAGTAGCAAGAGGTGCCAAAGATTCTTTAGTTGTAGTTGATATGCCTTTTATGTCATATCAGACTTCCGTCTATGATGCAGTAGTTAATGCAGGACGGCTTATGAAAGAGGGGCGTGCCAATGCGGTTAAGCTTGAGGGCGGAAAGGAAGTAAGCGCTCAAATCAAAGCAATTACAGAAGCAGGAATTCCGGTTATGGCACATATCGGGCTGACACCGCAAAGTATTAATGCATTTGGCGGCTATAAGGTGCAGGGAAAGAGTGAAGAAGCAGCTAAAAAGCTGTTAGAGGACGCTCTTGCAATAGAAGAGGCAGGAGCATTTTCGGTAGTTTTGGAATGTGTTCCGGCAAAGCTAGCAAAGCTTGTATCTGAAAAGTTATCAATTCCAACAATCGGAATCGGTGCAGGAGCAGGCTGTGACGGACAGATACTTGTATATCAGGATATGCTTGGAATGTTTTCTGATTATACGCCAAAGTTTGTTAAGAGATTTGCAGAGGTAGGACAGGTAATGAAGGGTGCGTTTGCGGATTACATAAAAGAGGTTCAGGACGGAAGCTACCCGGCACCGGAGCATACCTTTAAAATAGATGACGATGTATTGGAAAAATTATATTAATTTAAAGAATGGAGTTGCAGATTATGAAAGTTATAGAAAGTATTAAGGAATTAAGAGAACAGGTTAGGGAATGGAGAAAGCAGGGACTTAGCGTAGGACTTGTTCCTACAATGGGTTATCTTCATGAGGGGCATAAAAGTCTGATTGACAGGGCGGTTAAAGAAAATGACAGGGTTGTTGTCAGTGTGTTTGTCAATCCTATGCAGTTTGGTGTGGGAGAAGATTTGGAGAGTTATCCGCGTGATATGGAAAGAGATTGTCAGTTGTGTGAAAATGCAGGCGCAGATGTAGTATTTCATCCACAGCCGGAAGAGATGTACACAAAGAATTTCTCTTCATTTGTGGATATGAACACTCTGACAAAGGGACTTTGTGGAAAAACAAGACCAATTCATTTTCGTGGAGTGTGTACGGTAGTTTCCAAGCTTTTTAATATTGTAACACCGGACAGGGCTTATTTCGGTGAAAAAGATGCGCAGCAGCTTGCAGTAATCCGTCATATGGTCGAGGATTTAAATTTTGGTATCGAGATTGTCGGCTGTCCGATTATACGTGAAGAGGATGGACTGGCAAAAAGTTCACGAAATACATATCTGAGTGCTGAGGAGAGAAAGGCGGCAACGGTGCTTAACCGTTCTTTGCAGGAGGCTGAAAATTTATATAAAAACGGAGAAAGAGACGCAGAAGTTCTTACAGGTGCTATACGCAGCTATTTGGATAAAGAGCCGCTTGCAAAAATTGATTATGTTGAGCTTGTAGACTGGAATACATTAGAGACTGTGGAAAAAGCCGAGGGCAGTATACTTATTGCGATTGCTGTCTATATCGGTAAAACAAGGCTTATAGATAACAGAATTATTGCAGAGTAAGCTTTTGAATGGAGAATTTATAATATGCAGATTACTATGTTAAAGGGAAAGATACACCGTGCCGTTGTTAAGCAGGCTGAATTAAATTATGTCGGAAGTATTACGATTGATTCACAGCTTATGGAGGCAGCTGGAATATTTGAATATGAGCAGGTACAGATTGTCGATGTGGAAAACGGAAACCGCTTTGAAACTTATGTTATAGCGGGGGATGCGGGAAGCGGCATGATATGCTTAAATGGTGCTGCCGCAAGGCAGGTGCAGGTTGGCGACCATGTAATTATTATGAGCTATTGTCAGATGACACCGGAGGAAACAAAGAATTTTAAACCGCAGGTTGTGTTTGTAGATGAGAAGAATTCGGTGAAACGTATATCACATTATGAAAAACACGGACAGTTATCAATATAGTGCTTTCCATACAAGTAACTCTCTGTTATAATAGTGTGCAGAAACGAGGGTTGCTATGAATTATATTGTATTAGATTTGGAATGGAATCAGAGTGCTAAAGGAAAAGAATATTCAATTTCCTCAATGCCGTTTGAAATTATTCAGATTGGGGCGGTAAAGCTTAATGATAAATTCGAGGTTATAGGAGAGTTCGACCGTCTTATACGACCGCAGGTGTATAAGACACTTCATTCTGTATGCAGTGAGATTACGGAGATTACACAGGAAATGCTTTTGTCGGGGGAGCATTTTGTGGACGCGGCAGAGGATTTTTTAAGCTGGTGCGGCAGTGATTATATTTTCTGCACATGGGGCAACGGGGATTTGCTTGAGCTGCAAAGAAATATGAATCATTATGGTATGGACAATAAGTTTCCGATGCCGTTTCTTTTCTATGATGTGCAGAAGCTTTACAGCATATGCTTTTCAAAAGGGAAGAGCAGATTATCGCTTCAGGCAGCAGTTCAGGAGCTTAAGCTGGAAGAAAATGAAAGATATCATGCGGCAATTTGTGATGCAAGATATACGGCTCGGGTTATGAAGCATTTAGATTTTTCAAGTGTTGAGAAATTTTACAGCATTGATACTTATCGTGTTCCAAGAAACAGAAAAGAAGAAATTACCATGAATTTCGGTAATTACAGCAAATATATTTCTAAAACATTTGATACAAGGGAAAGGGCAGCTAATGACAGAGGAGTTCGTTCATGCAGATGTTTTCTGTGCGGAAAGCCTATGGTAAGAATGGTTAAGTGGTTTGCTACCAACAGTAAAAATTACTATGCAATGTTTATCTGTGAGGAACATGGATTTATCAAGGGAAAGCTGAGTACTAAGAGTACGGATGATGATAAATATTTTGCAGTTAAGATATTAAAATGTACTGATGCTGATGGTGTGGAAAAGATATATCAAAAAAGGCTGCAGGAAAGAGAACACAGACGTCAGAAGCGTCTTAATAAATCAAAATAAATCCGAAGAGACAGTAATCATTACTGTCCTTCGGATTTTATTTTATATAAGTGCGTAAATTAAAGCCAGACCTATTACAATCTGGATAATTGCAAATCGGAATACAACCTGTGCATCGGACCATTCTTTATTCTTACGCATATGGTCATGTATAGGCGTACGCAGGTTCTTCATGATATTAATATGAAGAAAACGCATGAAAGAAACCTTAATTAAACCTAATCCGCCGTCTACAATCAGCATAATTGCAGCAGGAATATATAATAACGGGTGATGAAGCTTTAAAAATGCAAATGCAATAAATATACCAATCGCACGTGAACCGGCATCACCCATAAGAAGCTTGCTCGGCGATGCATTAAACCATAAATATCCGAGAATACATACAACCATTAAGAGGATTGCATGTCTGAAATATGGCTCAGTATCGAAAACCTTAAATAATATATATGCAGTTGTAAGAGTTATTGCCGAAAGAGTTCCGCATAATCCGTCAACGCCGTCAGAGCAGTTGGTTACATTTATGCTTACCCATATAAGTACAACGATTAAGAATCCGTAAATTAATGGGTGTAAGGTAACAGTTTTGTCTATAAATGCAATCTCAAAGGTGTTAGGGTTATAGTGCAGATAAGTAACTGCCGCCATAGTTGCAATTACAAAATCAATTAATCCCTTTTTTAATTCCCCCCATGGAGAAGATGAGCTGTCGTCCAAATAACCGCTTAACATTGCTGCCAGCGTTAAAATCAGATATATAATAATTTCAGCGTCAAGCTTAATAAACAGTACACACGAAAGTGTAAATGCAAGTATAAAAATAATTCCGGCACCACGAGGCTTGCCTACGGATTTAGAGCCGTTAATGGCATATGCCCGTCCCGCGTCACGGGGAAGAATATTTTTTCCAAGTGCGATTGCAATACAGGTAAGTAAAAATGCGAACAATACGCTGATAAAAGTAACCTCTTTTATAAAATCAGAGGGGATAAAGTTGTAAATCATTGTAAAAGCTGCTCCTTTTTCGTATATTTAAGCTTTAAAGAGAATTACAC
>JAGAJD010000283.1 GCA_017626275.1 Lachnospira sp. | reverse complement strand
TTTTTGTTATCTAGGCATTTATGCATTTTACGACAACCAACATCCGCTATTCCGTTTTCCAGTGTTCAAATTCATACACAACTCACTTTAGCACCAAAATAGTACCATTAAACAAAAAACAAGCTCGCAAATGCCCATTTTATAGGCTTTTGCAAGCTTTTGAAAATTATTAAAACTCAATAGGCATTTATTTTTACATCAGTCCAATTTTCACTATTATTCTCTAATTCGGGAGTATCTCCCAAAAATACTTTTTTTGCTTCATTATCATTCATTAATGTATACCTAAACCATGCAGTCATGTATCCGTCTGCTTTTGTGAGCATTTCTCCATGATCGGCACCTTTTCTTCTTGCATATACAGCAAGTACACCGGCATTTAACAAATCCATATTTTCTTCGAGAGATGAAAGGGGGGTAATCGTTTCAGAATCGACTTTACCTGTTCCTGCAACCATAAAATATGGGATATTTATTTTACTTACGTCATATGTCCATTTTAATGATTCGGCTAATAACAAATGTGTACAGCTCGCAGTATAAATTGAAGAAAATGAATCGCTGTTTTCATATTCTGTTGCAGCATTTATAGCCGCAACACCGCCCTGCGAATGACCTGCTATTCCTATATTATTTATATCCAGTTTTTTATAAAATACGCTGTTTTCTGTTTCATTTAAATTAAGCAGAACCTCAAGGCTCTTACTTGAAGAATATCCGTTCCATGACTCCATATCATCATTTCCGATAACCACAAATCCCCATGAAGCCAAATGCTCAAAAATCTCCTCATATTTTCGATAAGGTACGCCCGTGCCATTCGCCATAACAACAACAGGATATGTCATCAAACATTCTCCAACATTTGTATATTTACTTTCAAGCGGCATCACGGTTTTTACTTTTAGATAATAACTGTCTGCTACTGCCGGTGCTTTTTCCGACACTTTTGCCAATATAAATAATCCCGCAATTATTAAAAAATCCCTCATTCATCATGTGAAAAATTGTTTTGATTTGATATTTAAAAATAAATCAAATGATAATGACGTATATTTATATTATTTCATTTCCGGAGGTCTGTATAACATTTATCTGCATTGGCTGGAAAACAATTGTGCTGAAACACCCAAAGAACTGTCCCGCTTATTTACTGATTTTTTCACTTCACCTGTCAGATAGTTTCCGCCATTTCAACAAGTGGCGGAATTGCCGCTCTGTCAGTATTATCTGCCCCTTTTACAGCCTCAAGCATATGTATATCCTCCGGCGTCTTATCTTCTTTCTTGCTGATGCTGCCGGAAATCATTTTTACTATCATTTTCCCCATAAAACCAACCCTGTCGGGTGCAAATCCACCCTCAAAACAGAATAACCTGTCGGCAGGAATATCGTTCTGTTTTGCTATATTATCTCTTACCGTATCTGTTGGAACACTCATTCCAGAGCAAAATACTATAAGATTCTTAAGATTCAATTTCTTAATTTTATCGTAGCCGGATACCATACCTCCCATAATCCACCCGCCGTAAATCACCTGACCGTAATTTGCCAGTTCAGACAGATTTGCCTTCTTTAAAGGCACAGCTTCACATTTTAATTCTTCGGCAATCCATTTCGCATATTTTTCCGTAAATCCTGTCTTACTTGTATACACTACAATTCTGTTCATATTTTCAATCCTCCAACTTGTTAAGATTACTTTCCATCTGCATAATCGTCTGTATAGTTACCTTTATCTGTTCCTCCGGTATTCCATTAAAAATTGCGCTTACTACCCGGCTGCTTCCCTCTTCATGCTCCTTACAAAAATCTCTTGTCTTTTACGTAAGCACAATACGCTGTTTGCGCTTATCCTGCTCATCTGTCAGGATTCTGACAAAACCTTTCTTTTCAAGCTTCAGAAGTATCTGCTTCACATTCTGATGAGAGCTTCCCATAATTTCAGCCAATTCCTTTAAAGTCGGACTTTCTTTACAAAGATTAATGCAAATAATCGCAAAAAACTGCTTCCAGCTTATCTCTTTGAAAAAACCGTCCGCCTTTGCCTGATAGCGGTTATCAAAAGCACTGAGTAGTCCAAGCAGAAACAGATCCGCGCCTGTATTGCTAAAGTCTATGTTTTCATGCTTAATTACTTCCTGAAAATTCATTCCGTCCTCCTTTGGTAATATATTACCTTTAAATATATAACACATTACATATTTTATGTCAATAAAATCGTTTATTTTAATTTAGTTTTTCATATATTTTACAAAACTGCTTAACATGTTGTTTTATCATTGCAAGACATTCATCATATGGACAGCCTGAATCATACCTGCATAAAATATAGTATACCGGGCCATAAAAATGCAGAGCCATTATATCAGGATTGTAATTTCCAAATTTCCCCTCTTTCTTTAAACCGTCAAATATCCGGCTCTGAAATAAAACTGGTACTTCCAGATAGTACTCTTTAAAACATTTTGCAGCGGCAGGTGACTTATGCTGTTCTGATACGAGCAGCTTTCTAAACATAACTGCGAACTCATTTTGGGTAAAAAAAGCAAAAAGCTGCTCTGCCATGCAAAGGAGCTGCTTTATGTCAGCCTCCGCATAGATACTGATTGTCTGCGGGTTATTCTCAGCCGGAATGTTCATTATAGCTGCTGCGTCATCGTATTTTTTTATCATTTCACTGAAAATTGCATTAAAAATATCCTCCTTTCCCTTGAAATGATTATAAATTGAAGCGCCTTTTATGCCGACCGCCGCCGCAATTTCACGCATTGAAACTCCATCATAGCCTTTATTTGAAAACAGTCTTAATGACTCATATATTATTTTTTCCCTTGTCGTCATTTTTTCTTCCATGGACGCTCCTTTCCAAGCCAGCCTTGCTCCTCCCAGTATTTTTTCTCAGTCTCCCCACTGCCCCAGCCTGCTTTTTGCATATTGGCAAACATATTAAACATAAATTTTGTTTTTACAGACACACCATGTCTTTTATTCTGGGACAGCTTTCCTGCAAGTGCCTTCATATCTTTTTCAATCTTTTCTTTCTTTTTCTGCGAAACGCCTTCCCAGTTCATCGCCTGAACGCTGATTCCGTAGCTTTTTACAGTCGGAATCCCCCAATAAAATAATGTCCTTACAACAGGCTTAATTGCCTGCTTTGTACCGGTTCCGGCAGCAGTTGAGATAACAACTGCTTTTTTGTCAAACATACATGCTC
>JAGAJD010000282.1 GCA_017626275.1 Lachnospira sp. | reverse complement strand
TCTGACACATCGGTGCAATGAACGCCGCTCATGCGGTACGCAAGATAATCCTTTGGAAGCATTATTTTTCTGATTCGTTTGAAATTTTCTGGCTCATTTTCCCTTACCCACAAAAGCTTAGGTGCCGTAAAGCCTGCAAATGCAATATTAGCTGTATAATTTGTGAGTTTTTCTTTGCCGATAAAATTGTTCAGGTAATCACATTCCTTAGTAGTTCTTCCGTCATTCCAAAGGATTGCCGGTCTTATGACCTCGTCATTCTCATCGAGAATGACAAGACCATGCATCTGACCGCCAAAACTGATACCTGCAATCTGCATCTTATCTGTTTCTGCTGTCAGCTCTCTTATTCCCTCAGCAGATTTTTCATACCAATCGTAAGGATTCTGCTCTGACCAGCCCGGCTTCGGAAATGAAATCGGATATTCTTTTGAAACGGTCTTTACTACTGTTCCATTTTCTTCCATAAGCAGAAGCTTTACGGAAGATGTTCCTAAATCTACTCCAATATAGTACATATACTTCTCCAATCTGTTTACTCTTACATAAATGGATTCTCTGTCTTATAAAGCATACCCTTTGGCTGATTAAATCCGATATCCTCTACGCCAAGATACTTAAATACTTCAAAAATTGCCTTGCCGTAATGTCCGAATGCAACAGCTCCGTGATGTGGAAAATTCTTTTCAATAAGTACATGACGGTAGAATCTGCCCATCTCAGAAATTGCAAATATACCGATAGCACCGAATGATCTTGTTGCAACAGGAAGTACTTCGCCCTGTGCAATATAAGCTCTGATTCCGCCCTCAGCAGTTCCCTGTAATCTGTAAAATGTAATCTCACCCGGAACGATATCTCCCTCCAAAGTACCGTTAGTAACTTCTTCAGGAAGTGAACGTGCCATAATCATCTGATTCTTCATTTCATGGAATGAAAGCTTGCATGAAGCTGTATTTCCGCAGTGGAAGCCCATAAATGTATCTTTCTGTGTATAATCAAATTTACCTTCAATATCGCCCTTATAAATATCGGCAGGAACTGAATTATTGATATCAAGAAGAGTTACTACATCTTCACTTATTACACTTCCGATAAACTCACTTAATGCGCCATAGATATCTACTTCACATGATACCGGAATTCCCATAGCAGTAAGTCTTGAATTAACATAGCAAGGAACAAAGCCGAACTGTGTCTGGAATGCCGGCCAGCACTTTCCTGCAATAGCTACGAATTTTCTTGAGCCCTTATGTGCTTCTACCCAGTCAAGAAGCGTAAGCTCATACTGTGCAAGCTTTGTTAAGATTTCAGGCTTCTTATTGCCTGTTCCTAACTCCTCTTCCATGCTCTTTACTACTTCAGGTATTCTTTCATCTCCTGCATGCTTATTGAAGCTTTCAAATAAGTCAAGCTCTGAATTTTCTTCAATCTCAACGCCCATGTTGTAAAGCTGCTTAATCGGTGCGTTGCAGGCAAGGAAGTTAGTAGGACGTGGTCCGAAGCTTATAATCTTTAAGTTATTTAATCCGTAAATTGCACGTGCAACAGGTAAAAATTCATGAATCATATCAGCACATTCCTCTGCTGTTCCTACCGGATATTCAGGAATATATGCCTTAACATTGCGAAGCTTTAAATTGTAGCTTGCATTTAACATACCGCAGTATGCATCACCTCTGCCCTGTACAAGTCCACCGTCAGCAGAAGATTCCTCTGCTGCTGCAACAAACATTTTAGGTCCGTCAAAATATTTTGCCAGCATTGTCTCCGAAATTTCAGGTCCGAAATTTCCAAGATATACACATAATGCATTACAGCCTGCTTTTTTTATGTCTTCTAAAGCCTGTTCCATATGTATTTCACTTTCAACGATACAGATAGGACATTCATAAATGTCTTTTGCATCATATTTAGCAGCATAAGCCTTCACTAAATTCTGTCTTCTTGTTACGGAAAGTGATTCCGGGAAACAGTCTCTGCTGACTGCAACGATTCCTACTTTCATTTCTGGCATGTTTTTCATTGTTTTTCCTCCATTCTGCCGCTTTCTGCGGCACTTAAAAATTATAATTATACACTTACATTAATGCCTTTTAATCCTACAAATGCTCCATCTATCTTTGCGTCCTCATGGGCAATCAGCCATTTGTTTGAAGCCGCAAGCAGGCAGTCCTCTTTAGTGTTCTTTGGCTGCTCTATATCATAATTAGTACCCTTTGGAAGTACTACAACGCAGCGGAAGCCCTCTCCGTCAACACCGCAAGGTGCATAATGAAGTGTTGTAGCATATACCTCAACAGCCGTTCCCTTTGGAACAAGAAACGCTTCAACCTTTGAAGTATCGTATGTATAATCTTCCTCAATATCCTGCTGTCTTCCCAATAAAAGAATCATATCGGTAACAGCAACATTAATCTCTGAACTTCTATGATATTCCAGACCGTTTAACAGACTGTTATGTCCGTTACAGTATCCTATCTGTACAGGAAGTCCCCCATATACACTGTCCTGCATTACCTTGCAGATACTTAAAGTCTCCAGTGCTTCATCTGACGGCACGTAAATCACATCTTCAGGAAGCGGAGTACTTTCCATAGCTTTTAAAAGCTCTGTCATCTCCAAATCTTTAAGAATTCTTCCGTATGGTCTGAAGCTCTCATCTGCTACATTATTAATCTTCATGCTATCCTCCATTCCATTAATACCTTTTCCTCCGGTACACATACATTGCTAAAAAAAATTGACATAGGCAATCTTAACGTTGTAACTTTTAGAAAAGAAATTTTTAAAAGTTTTTATTATTTTAACACCTATGTCAATTTTTTTCAATATTTTCTATTATTTTTTATGAAAAATTATTTATAATAACTGCACGTTTATTATTTCTCTTCCGGTACATGCCATTTCCAATCACGAACCTCCGGTAAATCCATACCATATTCACTGATATACTGCTTGTGTGCAACAAGTGTATCTCTCATCTTCTGAAGCAGATAAGAACCCTTATTGCCAAGCTGTGGAAGTGCATTTACGGCTGCCTGAACAAGGTGGAATCTGTCAATTTCGTTCTGTACTCTCATATCAAACGGAGTTGTAATTGTACCCTCTTCCTGATATCCATATACATGAAGATTTCTGTTGTGTCTGTAATATGTCAATTCATGTATCAATGTAGGATAGCCATGGAAAGAGAAGATAATAGGCTTATCCTTTGTGAACAATGCATCATAATCCGTATCTGAAAGACCGTGTGGGTGCTGTGTATTTGACTGCAATTTAAACAAGTCAACAACGTTAATAAAACGAATCTTTAATTCAGGCAGATTATCACGGAGAATTGTAACTGCTGCCAATGCTTCCATAGTAGGTGTTTCACCGCAACCTACCATTACTACATCAGGCTCTTCTCCCTGGTCGTTGCTTGCCCACTCCCAGATGCCTACACCCTGTGTACAATGCTTAACAGCCTGCTCCCTTGTAAGCCACTGTGGTCTTGGATGCTTTGAAGTAACCAAAACATTTACATAATCACGGCTTCTGATACAATGGTCAAAGCATGATAACAGACAGTTAGTATCAGGTGGAAGATACATTCTTACTACATCTGCTTTCTTGTTGGCAATATGGTCTAAGAAACCAGGATCCTGATGTGTAAATCCGTTATGATCCTGCTGCCATACATTTGAAGACAGAATAAGGTTCAAAGAAGCAATAGACTGTCTCCAAGGAAGCTGTGAACATACCTTTAACCATTTTGCATGCTGAGCTGCCATAGAATCAACAATTCTGATAAACGCTTCGTAGCTTGCAAAAAATCCGTGACGTCCTGTTAAAAGATATCCCTCTAACCAGCCCTCGCACATATGCTCTGAAAGCATTGAGTCCATAACTCTTCCGTCCTTTGCAAGGAACTCATCATTATCCTTTAAGTCACTGTTCCAGTCTCTGTTAGTAGCCTCAAAAATCTTTCCAAGTCTGTTTGACATTGTTTCATCAGGTCCGAAGATACGGAAGTTACGTGTCTCCTCATTTAACTTGAAGATATCTCTTATAAATCCGCCAAGCTCAATCATATCCTGACCTTCTTTTGCTCCCGGTGCAGGAACTTCTACGGCATAGTCTCTGAAATCAGGAAGTCTTAAATCTCTTAAAAGCTTACCGCCGTTAGCATGAGGATTAGCACTGATTCTTGAATCTCCTGTCGGTGCAAGTGCCTTTAATTCAGGAATAAGCTTACCGTTCTCATCGAAAAGCTCCTCCGG
>JAGAJD010000281.1 GCA_017626275.1 Lachnospira sp. | reverse complement strand
GTACGAATCTGTCTGTTACTGTTGGTACTCCCAGGTTTCTGACACCGCCATCCGGCTTTGGTATCTCCACTCTTCGCACCGGTTGAGGTTTATACTTCCTCCCCCTCAACTGTTCCCTGATAATTTCGCCGTTCTTCTCAAGGTGTTCCGAAAGTTCTGTGTACTTCATACCGTCCACACCCTCTGCACCTTTGTTCCGCACGACTTGCAGATAGGCTCTCTTTAGATTTTCCTCAGATAGTATCTGCTCCATTAGACTACTTGTGTCCATGCGTTCTTTCCTTTCCGTCCCGCTTGATTTGACCACCCTTTTCCCGATTGGTTACGGCAGATGTTGTCATTTCTGCAACACGAGACCTACTCAAACTTATTGATTGTTCACCCCTTCGCTCCATTTCCATTACAGAAACTTCTTCACTACTATGGGTTCTGCTGACTTCTCACAGTTCGTTGTTACTAGGCTAATGGAACCTCTGTGAGACCTCCACGCTTAAGGTGCACGCTCTTTCCTCTCATCTATCCGCCGCATTTACTCGTACTTCCAGTAACTTTTGGACTTCATCTTCTTTTGCAGACTTATCCGTATTTCCGAGCCTTATATGTGATTTCTGTCCGTCGGACCAAGAGTTTGCTTACAGCTTCCTTCAGATTCCACCTCACGATGGACACCCTTGCTGTTCGGCTATACACTTCCTCGTTGCCTAGGCGTGTTCGGGACTTTCACCCGTTAGAGCGCGCCCATGGCGCGCAAACAAAAAGGGCAGCAGTCAAACGACCGCTGCCTCTTCTATTGGCAGGTATTATACTCACTTTTTAAATTGCTCTGCTTTTCTCCAAAGCTCTCCTTATTCTTTTATGAAGATCCTGAGTATCAAACGGCTTCAAAAGATAATCATAAATTCCCAATTTGGCAGTTTCTATTAAACTTCCCTTATCATTTTTTGATGTAAGCATTATTACTGGGATATCTGCACCGTTTTTCATTTCACGAAGCTCCTTTAAAGTCTCAATCCCATCTTTGCCTTCCATCTTTATGTCTAAAAGAATCAAATCAGGTCTTTCATTTTTCAGATATCTTAAAGCCCGTACTCCTGAGTTTACAGTAATAACTTCATACAGATCCTTCAATTTTTGTTCAACAGTTGCAAGGCTGACGGCACTGTCATCAACCACCAATATACGCATTTTTCTTTCCATTTGTACTATTTCTCCTTATTAAGCCATTCCAACATCTGATGCAGCAGTTGCTCTGCTTTGTCGTCTTCATACAGCTTGAGCTGTTCACGTATTTCCTTAAGTCCTGCTGCAACAGTATCGCTAAGATTATACTTTTGCAAACGCTCTACTCTGCTAAGACATTCTTTGGAATGAAATTTTTCTAATTGTTCCAATGCTTCTTTTAATTCCTGCTCAAGAGTCTCTGTGTCTATATCTGAACGCTCTTCCCCGGCATTATCCGTCTTATCCTCTTTCTCCGCCAAAAAGCTTTGAATATGTTTAAGCTGTTCTTCATATAAAGACATTAACTCTGAGAAATGTTTGATTATAAATTCCTCGTTCCCTCTGCCGGCAGCTTCCTCATGTTCTTTCGCAGCAGCGGAAAGTTTTATTGCACCAATATTGGCAGATGAGCTTTTAAGCCCATGTACCTCAATCTCATAATCTTTATAATCTTTTTCCTGATAAAGCTTCTTTAAAAGTACAAGTTTGCGATTACCGTCCATACAATATAACCGGAGAAGTTCTTCATACTCTGCCAAAGTTCCGGTTTGATATTTCATCGCTTCACCAATATCAATTCCCCCTATATTGATGTTTTCAAACTCATTTTTTTTAGTCTGTCTGTCCCTACGCATACCATAAGGCTCATATTTTCCTCGGCACTCATCAGGTATCCATTTTAAAAGAACATCATTTAATTGTTTTCTATCCAAAGGTTTCGCCAAAAAATCCTGGAAACCGCTGTTTAAAAACTTCTCTTTAACACCGTCCATAGCATTGGCAGTCAATGCTATTATAACAGGTTTCTTACCGTTTTCACCGCACTCTTCCCGAATTATTCTGACTGCTTCTATGCCGTCCATCTCCGGCATCATATGATCCATAAATATAATATCATATTCATTATTTTTTACAAGTTCTATTGCCTCAAAACCACTTTCCGCTTCTTCCAAATCAAACTGGTATCGTTTTAAAATGCCTTTTGCAACCTTTCTGTTAATCTGATTGTCGTCAACTATAAGCGCCCTGCAGTTATTTGCAACAAACATTTCCATATCTTCCGTTTTTGCGACAGGTACATCGGTTACCTCTGCAAGAGTACGTTTATCAACTATCTTTTGCGGTATTGTCACCGTAAAGGTTGTACCCTCACCGTAGACACTTTCCAATTCGATTTTTCCATTCATAAGCTCAACCAAGTGCTTTGTAATGGACAGTCCCAAACCTGTGCCTTCTGCACTTCGGTTTATCTGTGAGTTGAGCTGCCTGAAATTTTCAAAAATTTTTTTCTGATCTTCTTTTTTAATACCACATCCGGTATCTTCAATTTTAAGAATTAACAGTTCCTCATCATCAGTCTCCCCCGGTCTGCCCCCTATGGAAACCTTTACATAACCCTCCTTGGTGAATTTTATGGCATTATTTAAAATATTAATGAGTATCTGCTTAATTCTTCCTGAATCGCCAAGAT
>JAGAJD010000280.1 GCA_017626275.1 Lachnospira sp. | reverse complement strand
TTTTAAGCTCATCTGCATGATTTTTTAAAAAAGCGGAAAGCTGTAAAACTTCTTTCCTGTCCTCAAGATACGCCGAATAATGATTGATATAATAATTGTTATCCATAACGGGAGAAAGCCTGTACTTTAGCTCTTCAAGAATCTGCGGATTCTTTTCCTGCTCTGCCAAAATGCGGTATTCTCTGTAAAGCGCAGGTTTTCTTCCGTTTATCCCCGATGCCTTAACCGGCTGTATGACTTTATCCTTAAGCAGTGTATGTACCAACTGTACCAAAGTCTCATAATCATGTGTGCAGTTATACATATCCTGCAACTCTTCAAGCGTGATTTTCTTTTTATTCCGGCTTAATAACTTTTGTATTTCCATGATTATGACCTTTCCCCAATAATTAATTAATATTTATAATTAATTGTACCATGCGTATTTGTTTTTGCAATAAAAAATCTTTACTAAAAATAATAGCTGCCCACTATGCCCTGCATAATGAACAGCTATTATGATTTTTTCACTATAAAAAGTATACTCTGCGTCTGTTATGGTCTTAAACCACTACCACCCTGCAGCGTAATCGTCTCGCCTGTAACATAATCCGCATCATCTGATGCAAGGAATACGCACACGCGTCCGATGTCATTTTCCGGATCAGCAAATCTTCCAAGCGGAATACCCTGTATGGTCTTCTCAAACAAATCCGGATAAGCTTCTTTCCACTGCTCAAGGCTCTCCGTCATAGCAAGCGGACAGACAACGTTGACATTGATTCCGTCCGGTCCCCACTCTGCCGCAGCAACACGTGACATTCCGCGAATACCTTCCTTTGCCGCTGCGTAAGAAGACTGACCAAGCTTACCAAACAGTCCCGCTCCCGAAGCAAAATTAATAACAGAACCTTTACTCTCTTTAAGGTGCGGATAACATTCCCTCATATAGAAAAACGTTGCATATAACCCTGAATATATTGCAAGATCAAAATCTTCTTTTGTATGATCCTTGAGCATCACTCCTGACTTTGAAACCTGTGCATTGTTCACAAGCACGTTAATCTTACCGAACTTCTCAACCGTTTTATTTACCACGTTCCTAATTGCATCCTCATCTGCGCCGTCTGCTACAATCGGCAGCACTTCAACTCCAAATTCTTTTTCAAGGATATCTTTTGCATTGACAAGTCTTGATTCAGTTCTTCCTGTTAATACCAGATTCGCACCTTCCTTTGCAAATGCTCTTGCAAGTCCAAACCCGATTCCTTTTCCACCTCCCGTAATAATGGCTGTTTTACCGTCTAGTTTACCCATACAGTACCCTCCTTATATAAAATTGCATAACTTTTATTATGTTTTTTATTATAGCATGATACATGCTTAAAGTACAGGTCATTACCGCAGAAATTTACCAGTCGGCTCAACTTTTTATTCCCGCGAGCAATGAGCCAAGCGGACATGCTTGCATGTCCATTTGGCGAATGCCGCGAGGGTCAAATACCCCGCTGCTCTGCAGCGTTGCAAGCTTAATACCCCGTTGCTTGCAGCGGGGTATTTGATTAACGCAGTTGCTCTTTCTACATATTCCTGAATCTCTGGTATCTTCCCTCTGCAAGCTCTTCCCCGCTCTGCATTTCATATTTCAGCAAAAATTCTGCGATTTTGCGCTTCATATAAAGTGTTACACGATTAATGTTGTCGCTGCTTACGACAGGAAACTCAGGTATAATTCTCTCAATAATTCCCATTTTAAGCAAATCCTTAGCCGTCATCTTCATTACCTCTGCCGCTTTTTCCGCTTTGGAAGAATCCTTCCAAAGAATTGAGGCAAAGCCTTCAGGTGAAAGAATTGAATATGTTGAATTTTCCATAAGCCATACTTCATTGGCAACAGCCATCGCAAGTGCACCACCGCTTCCGCCTTCACCGATTACAATAGAAAGCACAGGAACCTTTAAATCCGACATTTCAAAAAGATTTTTTGCAATCGCTTCTCCCTGTCCACGCTCTTCAGCCCCGATACCGCAGTATGCTCCCGGCGTATCTACAAAACAGATAATCGGTCTGTGGAACTTCTCAGCCTGCTTCATAAGTCGCAGTGCCTTTCTGTAGCCTTCCGGATATGGCATACCGAAATTGCGCACAATATTTTCTTTAGTATTAGCACCCTTCTGCTGTCCTATAACAGTAACAGGCTGCTTACCAAACATCGCAATACCGCCGACTATCGCACCGTCGTCGCGATATGCACGATCTCCGTGCAGCTCATAGAAATCTTTTGTCAGGTATCCTATATAATCCAATGCCGTAGGACGTCCGCTGCTTCTTGCAATCTGAACCCTTTCCCAAGCACTGAAAGAATCCTTTCCCTGTTTAGCAAACTGCGCTTCCTCTTTTGCAATATCAATCTTCTTGGCATATATATCATCAAGATAATTTTTATACTGGCTCATTGAGCTGTTTTTAGGTCTAACATGCAGTTTAAGTATCTGTGCCAGCGTACTCTTTAAAAAGCGTCGCTCCACAATATTATCAATCAGACCATGCTCTAATAAAAACTCTGCTCTCTGAAAGCCTTCAGGCAGCTCCTGACCTATCGTCTGTCTTATTACTCTTGGTCCTGCAAAGCCAACAAGCGCTCCCGGCTCTGCAAGAATAATATCTCCGAGCATTGCAAAGCTTGCCGTGACACCTCCGGTTGTCGGATCTGTAAGAACAGTAATATATAATCCGCCTGCCTCACCAAATTTCTTTAATGCTGCGGAAGTCTTTGCCATCTGCATTAAGGAAACCATTCCCTCCTGCATTCTTGCACCGCCTGAGCAGGTAAAAATAATAAGCGGAAGCTTCTGCTCAGTCGCACGCTCAATGGCTCTTGTAAGCTTTTCACCTACTGCATACCCCATACTTCCCATAAGAAACCTTGTATCGCATACACCGATTACAACAGACATTCCATCAATGCTTCCTGTTCCCGTGACAACAGCCTCCTGCAAATCCGTACTCTCTCTTAAAGCCTCAAGCTTTTCAGGATATCCTTTGAAATCGCAGGGATTATCACTGTAAACGTCCATATCCCATTCCGTAAATGTACCCTCATCAAGCACCATTTCAATTCTTGTTCTGGCGCCTATCTTAATGTAGTGACCACATTTCGGACACACGAAATGATTATTATATATATCTTCTGTCAGTACCATTTCATGACAGCTCTCACATTTTGTATACAAGCCGTCAGGTACATTAGGTATTTCTCCCTCAGCCTGTAAAGAATTATCTTCATTTCTCTGCACAAGCTGTATATACCCTGAATCTTCCTTTTTAAATAATCCTTTTAAACGCACTTTCTATCCCTGCCTTTTTCTACTATACCGAATATTCGTCACTGATAAAATCTGTGTTAATATCTCCGTTTATAAAACGCTCATTTTTCAAAATATCATACTGGAAATCCAGATTGGTGGTGACACCCTCTATAATCACTTCTCCCAATACACTTCTCATTTTTCGTATTGCCGAATCTCTGTCCCTGTCATATGCCATGACCTTCATAATCATTGAATCATAATACGGCGGTATCATATAGCCTGTATAAACTGCCGTATCGATTCTCACACCATTTCCTCCCGGAATATGCACATCTGTAATTGTTCCCGGACATGGAGCAAAATTTTTCTCAGGATTTTCGGCATTGATACGAACTTCTATTGCATGACCTCTCAGCTTTATATCGTCCTGCTTTAACTGTAACTGCTCACCTGCTGCTATGCGTATCTGCTCTTTAATCAGATCCACACCGGTAACAAGTTCGGTAACACCATGCTCAACCTGTATTCTTGTATTAATCTCAATAAAATAATAATTATTGTCTTTATCAAGAAGAAATTCAACTGTTCCCGCATTTCTATAATTTACGGCTTTTGCGGCTCTTACTGCAACTGCTCCCATTTCATCACGTATATTACTGTTTAATGCAAGACACGGTGACTCCTCAATCATTTTCTGATGTCTGCGCTGAATGGAACACTCTCTTTCCCCCAAATGAATAGTATTTCCATAATTATCGGCAAGTATCTGAAACTCAATATGTCTCGGATGCTCCACATATTTTCAATATACATGGCATTATCGCCAAAACCATTTATGGCTTCACGCTGTGCATTGTTAAAGTTCTTTTCAAACTCCTCAGAGCTTCGCACAACACGCATACCTTTTCCGCCGCCGCCAAGCGCCGCCTTAATCATGACAGGATATCCGATTGAATCTGCAAATTCCCTGCCCGCCTGTGCTTCAAATACAGGCTCCTTTGTTCCCGGAACAACAGGAACCTCTGCCTGAATCATCGTATTTCTTGCTTCTGATTTGTTTCCTGTCTTTTCTATTGTCTCTGAATCCGGTCCGATAAATGCAATGTTACATTTTTCACAAAGAGAAGCAAATTTGCTGTTTTCAGAAAGAAAACCAAAGCCCGGGTGGATTGCGTCTGCTTTGGACGCAATTGTTGCGCTTAATATACGCTCCATATTAAGATAGCTGTCCTTTGCCTCCGCCCTTCCGATACAGATACTCTCATCGGCAAGCTGTGTGTGAAGTGCGTCTGCGTCTGCCTCGGAATATACGGCAACAGTCTTTATACCAAGTTCTCTGCATGCTCTGATAATTCTTACGGCAATTTCTCCTCTGTTTGCAATTAAAATTTTGTGAAACATCTGCAACCTCTTTTCTATCCAATCATAAAAGTAAGCTCGGCTGTCAATGCAACCTCTCCGTCAACGCTTGCAGTAACCTTTCCGATTCCCACAGGTCCCTTACTCTTTATAATTTCACATTCCATTTTAAGCTTATCTCCCGGAACAACCTTGCGCTTAAATCTTGCATTATTTACTGCTCCGAAATATGCTGTCTTTCCCTTATTCTTTTCAAGAGAAAGAATCGCAACGGCTCCTACCTGCGCACATGCCTCAATCTGAAGCACACCCGGCATTACAGGCTCGCCCGGAAAATGTCCTGCAAAATATGGCTCATCAAAAGTAACACATTTATATCCGACAGCTCTCTCACCCGGCACACACTCCTCTATCGTGTCAACCAGTAAAAATGGGTGTCTGTGCGGAATAATTTCCATAATTTCCTTTGTTGTAAGCATTGTCTTCTCCATTCTGCCGCTTAAGCGGCATTTAATAAGCGTAATCAGTGACGCTCCCGGCACAAATTGATTATCCGATTACAAACAGCGGCTGTCCAAATTCAACCATCTGCCCGTTCTCAACCAATATCTTTTTGACCGTACCCTCGTAATCAGATTCAATCTCGTTCATAAGCTTCATAGCTTCAATAATTCCAAGCGTCTGTCCCTTTTTAACTGCTGTTCCCTCGCTTACAAACGGCTCGTCATCCGGTGAAGGTGCGCTGTAAAAAATTCCTACAAGTGGTGATTTTACAATATTTCCCTGCTCCTCCTGCAACTTCACATTTTCCTGCGGTGCTGCCTGAATTGCCGCATTGCCTGATACAGTAGCATTTACTGAATCGGTCTGTAT
>JAGAJD010000279.1 GCA_017626275.1 Lachnospira sp. | reverse complement strand
TGTTCCAAAAACATTTTCATAAAACTTTTTGCTTTTAGATAACTCAGAACGTATATCATACTTTTCATACATATTTTCAATATATACTTTTTCCTTTGATTTAGTAATCCATATGTTATCACTGCGGTTAAATAAGTCCAGCACTTCACAATAATGCGTTGTAAAAATCAACGTAGCATTGTGACGGTTAATAGTTTTATCCTTATATAAACATATAAGATTATTCACAAGCGATTTGTGAAAATGATTCTCAATCTCATCTACAACTAAATCAAACCCCTGCTTTAAAGAGGCATATGCCGTCACATACAAATCGAATCCTTTTACTGTACCGCTTGAAAGCACTCTATCCAAATCTTTATCAGAAAGTTCCTTTTTTTCTCCAAGATATGTCAGCTCGTATTTGTGTTCATCTAATTGAATAAGATTATCAACATTTTCATCAAAAATTTTCAAAATGCTTCTCACTACCGCATCTGACAAATCCCATTTCTTTATTGACGAAAAATTAATATCAAAGTTGTTCAAAGAATCCTCTTCCGTTCCATAATATATTTCACGTAACTTAAAGTTCTTTAATACAAAAAACAGAATGGATACATCTTCCGGCAGCTCGCCATGTATAAACCCTTCCTCCCAATCCGATTCATTAAATATCTCTTTTATTTTAGACTTATAATATCTTTTTCTTCTCAAAGTCTGATTTACAAAAACCGCTCTTTTTACCTGCTCGGCAGCTTCCTTTAATTCAGTATAATAATGATAAATATATCCCTCTTCATAAAAATAAAACTGCAGCTTCACCCCATTGCAGTCAAATTTGACTTTATCAAGACGAAAAGTGCTGAGAATATCATAACAGCAGTCAAGCAATTCTATTGCAGATGTCTTTCCGGAAGCATTTTTTCCAACAATTGCAACTGTATTAAATACATATAATTCTTCATCAATCTTCTGTAATTCATATTCTTTATCTTCTTCCGTTTTTTTTGATTTTGCCACAAAATCAATAGTAAACTGATTTTCACAGTTTCTATAATTATCAGCAATAACTTTTAATAATTTCAAGCAAATCCACCTCCATTTCCATTATAATACCATTTTTTAAGATTTAAAACAGTATTTTTGTTTAAAATCATTTTTATAATATTATATCCGCACAACATCTTTTTATGCAAAAATATACCGGAAATGCCAACAATTCATCTCCGGTATGTCATCATTAAATTATGTGCATAGGGTGTATTTCTCAATCTGTGCCAAAAACAGCGGTTTATTCGCAAACTTAAACAGTTCTCTTGCATATGGATAATTAATAATCTTCATTGCGTCATCTTCCGTCGCAAATACATTAAACGACATATCCACGTAAATATTTTTAAGGCTCATATCGTTTACGGCAAATACCGAGTCACACATTGTGAGCTTTAAATCAGACTTATCCTGCGGATTCACGGTAATTTCAAGCTGCGGATTTATCTTTAACAGCTTCTCTGCAAGGTTGTAAGAGAAATTTTCTCCTCTGCCCTGCTCAATGTATACACATTTTTTGCCTGACAAAAGTTTTCTTAACGCCGTATCCCTGTTATCAATTTCAAAAATGCGTCCCCCGCCCGCTTTGCCTCTTACTCCATGGATTGCGTCATCATAAGCAAACATTACGGTTTTTGCTCTGTTATACTCGCCCCGGTACATTCCCTCATACTGTGCTTCAAACACAGAGTTTAAAAATATATCGCACATTTTTTCCCAGTCCTTTTTTGGCGTATATTTCATAAAGAAATAAATCCAGTTACGCCATGCGTAGTATGTAGGAAATGTATTTACTGTCTCTTTTTTGGCTCCCATGCGGTGCAGGACGACAGACGAACCTACTGAAGCAACCTTAAAGCCTGCAAGGTTACAGCGGTATCCCCATTCCGTATCGTCCCAGTAGAGAAAATTATCCTCCGGCATAAGACCAATCTTATCGATAAGCGATTTTCTTACCATTAAAGAACATGCTGCAACTGCATCTGAATATTCCACATCGGGAATATCTTTATCTCCGTGATGTTTACCTATATGCTTCGCCTCTGTACAATATTCATCAAAATCAACAATCTGACCAAACTGCTGAATAACTGACGGCTCTTCCATATTGTATACACGAGAACCTGCCATGCCGCTGTCAGGGTGAGTATCAAGAAACTCCACAAGCTCACCCATCGCATTTTCATCGACAAGAACATCATTGTCAAGGCAGTAAAGATATTCATAACCCTCCTGCATGGCAGCACGAAGCCCCGTATTAAAGCCGCCCGAACCTCCGAGATTTTCCGAATTGACAATCAGCCTTACCTTATCGCCGTATTTATCACGAATTGCCCCGGCAGAATCATCTGACGAAGCATTGTCAACAACATACAGGTCATAATCCGTATATTTTGACTCAAGTACAGACTGAATACAGTTAAGCACATCATCTTTCTTATTATAATTACATATAACAGCCCCAACCCGTTTCATACTTTTCCTCCGTTCTGCCGGGAAACCGGCATTTATATACTACAAATCAAACAGTGATAACTGATTGCTGTCCGCCATATCTTTCAGAATGCCCAAAGCACTCAGTTTATCAATGACTGTCTGACCTATTTTTGCTCGCTGCCGCAAATCGTCCTTTGACAGAAACTCTCCGTTTCTTGCCGCAATCTCTATTGACTCTCCCGCAGACTCACCAACCTTGTCGATGACCTTAAACGACGGCATAATCTTTCCGTCTATAATCTGAAATGAACGTGCTTTTGCCGTATACAAGTCAATCGGTGTAAATTCAAATCCTCTTGCATACATTTCCTGCACAATCCTCATGTCTTTCAGTTCATCTTCCTCCACATTGGAAAGCTGCCCGTTTGCCTTTCGTGCTTTATAATCAGTTAAAAAGTATTCCAGCTTATCCTTGCCCATTGCCATTTTTTCATAATCGAATGCGTTGGCGCGGATACTAAAGTACGAACAGTAATACGCAAGCGGATAGAACACCTTGCAATATGCCACACGCCATGCCATCATAACATACGCCGCAGCGTGAGCCTTTGGGAACATATATTTAATCTTTTTACATGACCAGATATACCACTCCGGCACGTCATGCTCCCGCATCACCTGCTCCTGTTCAGGCGCAAGGCCTTTTCCTTTACGCACCTTTTCCATGATTGTAAATGCCTGCTCACTCTCAAGCCCCTTCTGAATAAGATAAACCATGATATCATCTCGTGTACAGATAGCCGTAGAAATTATTGCCTTTCCCTCTTTAATAAGCGTCTGGGCATTTCCAAGCCATACATCGGTACCATGCGCAAGTCCTGCAATACGAACCAAATCAGAAAAATACTGCGGTTTGGTGTCAAGAAGCATCTGCATGGCGAAATCAGTACCAAACTCAGGTATTCCAAGCGCTCCAAGCTTACAGCCGCCGATATCCTCAGGTGTAATTCCGAGTGCCGAGGTATTCTGAAAAAGCGACATAACTTCCTTGGAATCAAGCGGAATCTCAAGCGGATCAATTCCCGTTAAATCCTGTAACATTCTAATCATTGTCGGGTCGAGGTGTCCCAGAATATCAAGCTTTAACAGGTTATGGTCAATACTGTGGTAATCAAAATGCGTAGTCGTGATAGTCGAGGACATATCATTTGCAGGACGCTGTACAGGCGTAAAAGAATGAATCTCCTCGCCAATCGGCAAAACTACGATGCCGCCCGGGTGCTGCCCCGTTGTCCTTCGCACATCGACACACCCTTCAGAAATACGCTCAATTTCGCATCTTCTCTTTACCACAGGACGTCCAAGCTTCTCACTCTTTCCCTCGAGATATTTTAACACATAGCCGTATGCCGTCTTATCCGCCACAGTACCTATCGTTCCCGCCTTAAACGTCTGTCCTTTTCCAAATATAACCTCTGTGTAGGCATGTGCCTTACTCTGATATTCGTTTGAAAAGTTCAAGTCGATATCAGGCTCTTTATTTCCCTTAAAGCCCAAAAATGTCTCAAATGGTATGTCAAAGCCTAATTTATTAAGCTTGTGACCGCATTTCGGACATATCTTATCAGGCATATCACAGCCGGCGCCGCCCGCAAATTTCTTCACATCTTCCGAATAGAAATCATTATAATAACACTTCGGGCAGAGGTAATGAGGGCTTAACGGATTTACCTCCGTGATACCCGCCATAGTCGCCGCAAACGAAGAACCTACCGAACCTCTTGAACCTACCAGATATCCGTCATCATTAGATTTCCACACTAATTTCTGCGCGATAATATACATAACGGAATAACCGTTTGAAATAATTGAATTAAGCTCTCTTTCCAGTCTCTCGGACACAATATCAGGCAAATCCGGTCCGTAAATTTCATGCGCCCTGTCGTGGCATATTTTTCGCAGCATATTATCGGAATTTTCAATGACAGGAGGACATTTATCGGGACGAACCGGAGAAATATCCTCGCACATGTTCATGATTTTATTTGTGTTAGTCACAACTATCTCATATGCCTTATCACTGCCGAGATAATCAAATTCATGAAGCATTTCCTCTGTCGTGTGCAGATAGAGCGGTGCCTGATTATCAGCATCGTCAAAGCCCTTGCCCGCCATGATAATTCTTCTGTAGACCTCGTCCTCAGGATTTAGAAAATGCACATCACATGTTGCCACAACAGGTTTTAAAAATTTTGCTCCCAGCGCTACAACTCTTCTGTTTAAATCCCTTAAATCCTCTTCATTCTGCACATAGCAGTCCTCTTTTTCTATCATAAAGCGGTTATTCCCGATCGGCTGTATCTCAAGATAATCATAAAACTCTACAATTCTTGCAATCTCTGCGTCGGAACGGCCGCTTAGCATTGCCCTGAACAGCTCGCCCGCTTCACAGGCGCTTCCGATAATCAGCCCCTCACGATACTTGTTTACAAGGCTTTTCGGAATCTTTGGAAAACGGCCGAAATATGTCAGATGTGAAGCCGATATAAGCCTGTACAGATTAATTCTTCCCATCTCATTTGACGCAAGAATAATACAGTGATACTGATGAAGCTTTTTGATTGAATCGATATCAAGCTTACCCTCTTCATTTAACTTTTCCACTGTAAAAATATCACGCTCTTTAAGCATTTCCACAAGCTTAATAAACATATCTGCCGTTGCCGCCGCATCATCTACCGCTCTGTGATGATTTTCAAGTGAAACACCCAAATGCTTGCAGAGCGTATCAAGCTTATAGTTATGCAGGTTAGGAATGACAAACTGTGCCAGAAGCACTGTATCTATAATGGTATTTTTTACTTCTATGCCCATTTTTTCTGCTTTATTGGCAATGAAGCTTGTGTCAAATTCCGCATTATGCGCTACCAAAACGGCGTCCCCGCAAAATTCGAGAAATTTTCCCATTATCTCATTGATTTTAGGTGCATTAAGCACCATT
>JAGAJD010000278.1 GCA_017626275.1 Lachnospira sp. | reverse complement strand
CATCACGGACAAATTCTGCACCGACAGTATCAAGCGCACATGTCTCGGACGCAAGAAAATATGCATTATCTCTCTTTCCGATACAAAGCGGCTTAAAGCCAAACGGGTCTCTAGCTCCGATTAATTTTCTCGGACTCATTACAATAAGAGAATATGCACCCTTTATCTTCTGCATCGCACCCCTGACAGCCTCTTCTACCGTTCCTACATGAAGTCTCTGTCTTGCAATAAGATATGCGATTACCTCTGAATCAATCGTAGTCTGGAAAATAGCACCTGTATATGACAATTCCTCTCTCAACTCAAGCGCATTGAGAAGATTTCCGTTATGTGCCAATCCCAAAGTTCCCTTTACATAATTCAAGACAAGAGGCTGTGCATTTTCTCTTACACTGCTTCCTGCCGTAGAATATCTTACGTGACCAACACCGATATTTCCCTTTAACTTTTCAAGGTTATCAGGATTAAATACCTCATTTACAAGTCCCATGTCCTTGTAGGAAAGCACCTTTCCCTTCGGACCGTCCGTATCACTTACAGCAATACCGCAGCTTTCCTGTCCTCTGTGCTGTAACGCACACAATCCGTAGTAAATTGTAGAAGCCACAACATTACCATCAAAATCATAAACGCCAAAAACGCCGCACTCATCATGCAGTTCATCTTCTGTATTTATATCTATATTGTTAGGATAGTTATTCATTCTTTCCTCCACATGAAATTTTTCCAAGAAAGTTACAATAAGCGGATGCCTCAAAAAACACCCGCTTATTTTAATTTTATCGTTTCTTACTGAATTCCCAATCTCTTATATACTTCCTGATATGCGTCTTCCACATTACCAAGATCTCTTCTGAATCTGTCTTTGTCAAGCTTCTCTCTTGTATTAATATCCCAGAGACGGCATGTATCAGGAGAAATCTCATCTGCTAAGATAATCTGTCCCTTGAAACGTCCAAACTCAATCTTAAAATCAATTAATTCGATTCCGATTCCCTTAAAGTAATCAATAAGAACATCATTTACCTTAAATGCATACTCAGTAATCTTATCGATTTCTTCCTGTGTAGCAAGACCAAGTCCCAATGCATAATATGAATTAATAAAAGGATCACCGAGGTCATCATTCTTATAGCTGAACTCCAATGTAGGGCACTTAAGCTTAGTTCCTTCTTCAACTGCGAGCTTCTTAGAAAAACTTCCGGCAGCAACATTTCTTATGATTACTTCCAACGGAACAATCTCAACCTTCTTTACTGCTGTTTCTCTGTCGCTTAATTCTTCAACTAAATGTGTAGGAATTCCTTTTTCTTCCATCTTCTTGAAAAGGAAATTAGTCATACGATTGTTGATTGCACCTTTACCAACGATTGTACCTTTCTTTAAACCATTAAATGCAGTTGCATCGTCCTTGTAATCAACTATTAATACATCAGGATCTTCTGTTGTATAAACCTTTTTTGCTTTTCCTTCGTAAAGTAATTCCAACTTTTCCATTCTTAGCACCTATCCTTTTCTAATCTTAATTGTATTTAAACACTTAGAGCGTTCACTTTTATGTATTCTCAAAAATGCTCTACCAATATGAAATTATATAACACACGGAACGTAAAATCAATAGGCTGATTTAATGACTTTATTCCATTTCTTTTTATTCGGTTACGAGTTCTCTTACAGCAACGCGTTTCATCTTGCCTGAAACCAAAAGTGCAAATAAGAAAAAGCATACGCAGATTAATGAAACCGGTATAAAAAATGTGTCTGCCGTATAATTGACAACAAACCTTGTCACTCCAATTAATCTTAAAATACTGCTTAACAGCCTTCCCGAACACAAAATGCTGACTGCTGCTCCGAGTATCGAACCAGCCAGTGCAATAATCAGAAAACGCAGTGCAAACTGTAATCTTAAATTAAATGTTGTAAATCCAAGTGCCTTATAAATGCCCATATCTGTCTTTTCCTGCATAAATGTTTTCGTACAGAACATCATAACAACCACAAGTGCAAACACAACAGAGATTGTGTAGATAATAAATTTCATTGCATTAATTGCCACAACATAAGTATCCTCCAAGCCTCCGCCATTCGGTGCCGCTTCTGCCTCCAGATAGTCAGGAAACTCTTCATTCAGCATGCGTGCAATCTCTTCGCATTGATTTGGCTGTTCAAAACTGTAACCTGCATAGTAAATCTTATCAATACCGAGTTTTTCTGCACCCTCAAGCGACATGGCAAAGACCATGCCCGTATCATTTACAGATTGAAATATTCCTGATACGATATATTCATCTTCTTTATTATTATGCGCCACCACAACCTCATCTCCCATATGAAGATTCAGTTCATCAGCTACAATTTCGGTAATCACAATTTCATTATCGTAAAGCGGCGCCCTTCCCTTATCAGCTACAATAATATCAGGCTCTTTATAAATCTGACAATAAATTTCATCTCCGTTTATTGATAAATATTCTGTCGTCATATAATACTTTTTCTTAATTGGAGAATACTCTTGTATCTTTTGTTCCATTGCCTGAAACAACTGCTCATCGGGTGCTTTCTTAAACTCAGCGTCACACTCTATATACATGCCTGTCATTGCTTCAATCGCAGATTTTGAATTTAATACATTCCCAAGAATCATAATGGTCATCATAAAAAATACTAAGATAGACACAATCAGAATTGCACCGGCATAACGTTTTTTGCCCGCTGTAAATTGACGAAACGCAAGCCATAAAGAAAGCCCTTTCTTATAAACCGGTACATTAATTCTGCTGTCGAAATATATTTCTCTGCGTCCTCCTGTTATCGCCCTGACCGGTGATATTTTTCCGATTTTTCCCGTAATAACCACGATAAACAAACCTGAAATTATAAAAATACTCAAAAGAACGGCTGCACTCTTTCCTGCAGAAATACTTTTCTGTGCAACGACTGCCATAATCGGCAGAAATACATTTCCCAAAGAATTTATTAACGGTACTGATAACAACATTCCGACTGCTGCCCCTGCCAATTCAGCCAGCAGATATTGCAATACGAAAACAAGCCTGATTTTTTCCTGTGTAAATCCCTGCGATTTGAGAATACCAAGATTTACATAATCCATCTCAATTCCCGTTGATATGCTATGCCCCATCACAACAAGCACGATTACCAGCAGCAGACCTATAAATACCATTAATATGGAAACAATGACTTCAGGAAACAGATTTGTATAATGGCGTGACATTGATTTTGTTAAAGAACCCATCGCATTATTTACAATTCCTGTATCAAGATTCAACTGACGCCTCCACTGTCCATCAGAAAGCTCGCAATTATCAGCCTTATAAATCTGTACAATCTGATAAAACGGGCTAATATCTGATTTTACCTTTCTGCTGAATCCATTATACAAATTGTCAAAGTCCTCATCACTAATAAAAACCTGTTTCCAGCCTATGACTGAAGCTCCCATTACCGGTTCTGCCACAATCCCCTTAATACGAAATGCTTTTTCCTCTCCTCCAACGAAAAATTTCAACGTATCTCCGATATGACAGTCCATATTAGTAACTATCCCCTGTGTAATGTATATTTCTCCATGCTCTAACGCAGGTATGGTTTCCTCGTAAGTATTTTTTTCCTGATTAATTAATTTGTATGTATCATCTGTCTTTCTTAAAAATGCTCTATTTCCGTTTGTTTTACCGGCAAACTCTGTCTTATCGCTACAAAGAACAGGAATATGAACTACCTCTTTTACCATTGAATGATTTTCTGTTTTTTCAAGCAAATCATCTGTAAGATTTTCATTTTTTATAATTACGGTCAAATCTCCTGCATGCACCTGCTCCAGCGCATTTTCATAGCTTTTACTGCAATTATCCCTTACGCTCAAAACAGTCGTAAGCGCCATCGCAATAATAACCATAAGCAGCATAATGCTGATAAATGAACCTTTCCTTCCGCGGATATTTCCCTTTAATAATGTAATAATCTCCATATCCGCACCTACCATTCCATTGCATTCAGCCATGCATCTACCTGTTTTTCCCTGCTCTTTTCCTCTTCCTTGTTATACGGCTGCAAATCCAGTGTTCCTGTGATTTTTCCGTCTTCAAGGTAAAGAATCCTTGAGGCTCTTAAAGCAGCCCTCATGTCATGTGTTACCATGAGAATACTCTGCCCGCTTCTGTTTAACTCTGTAAGAAGATTAAGAACCTCCGTTGTATTGTGGCGGTTTAAAGCGCCCGTCGGTTCGTCGGCAAACAACAGTTTCGGACTGTTAATTACAGCCCTCGCAATAGCACACCTCTGCTGTTCTCCTCCTGAAACCTGCGAAGGCAAGTGTGATTTTATATGGGAAATCCCCATTTTTTCCATAAGCTCCTGTGCATAAGCCTTTATCTCAGAAGCATTTTTATTTTTATTCAGATATCCCGGCACAACAATATTTTCAAATAACGATAAATTGCTGACAAGATGCATTTGCTGAAAAACAAATCCGAAATCTCCGTGTCTCAATGCTGCCAGCTTCTTTTCCTTACACTGCACAAGATTTTCTCCGTTATAAAGTACTTCCCCCGCCGTTGCCCTGTCCATACCGCTGAGCGCATATAATAATGTTGATTTGCCGGAACCTGAAGCTCCCATTACCACAGTAAAATCCCCGTCATAAATTTCAATATCCACATGGGAAAGAATATGATTCTGCCCGCCATTGTGTGCATAACTTTTGCAAAGCCCTTTTGCTGATAAAATTACGTTTTTCATAAAATTTTTCCTTTCTTCAAATGATAGCCATACTTTATCAGAAAAGTTATTAAGAAAACCTTAAGGACTTTCTTTTAGCGGAAGAGAAACAACCGCCTCAAGACCATTATCGTGATTATGCAGCGTTACCGTTCCACCCATATGCCCTGCAATATATTTTACAATGTATAGCCCCAAACCCGAACCCTGTTCATTTCCGCAGTTTCTGCCCCGATAAAACTGTTCAAAAATAAAAGGCATATCTTCGTCAGGAATCCCCTTCCCGTAATCACGGAAATGAATTTCCACATTATGTTCTGCAAGCTTCATCGTCACATTAATTGATGACTTTGCATATTTTCTTGCATTATTGACCAAATTTTCTACAATCTGTGAAATTCTGTTTTTATCCGCAGACACAATCGCTTTAAAATCCGGCTCAAAAAACTGTATGTCCTCACGTTCTGCCGCAATCTCTGCCAGAATTTCTTTTATATATCCGCACAGTTCCACTTCTTCGGGATTTATCTTAAGCTTATCCAAATCCGCTATTGAATGTAAAAACAAATCATTTGTCAGTTTAGAAACTTCATCACATTTGCGCATCAACACTGATAAATATTTTGCTCTCTTTTCAGGAGTTGCATCAAGATTCGCCTCCAACC
Source organism: Lachnospira sp. (assembly GCA_017626275.1). Classification (GTDB taxonomy): domain Bacteria; phylum Bacillota; class Clostridia; order Lachnospirales; family Lachnospiraceae; genus Lachnospira. Next base: position 163 of record JAGAJD010000278.1, on the reverse strand, counting down.
CTTCTGCATATGCACGTATAGAAGCAATCGGCGTCTTAATATCATGAGACAGTGTGGCAATTACTGTCTTATTATTTTCAACCGCCTCACGTTCACAGGCGCGTGCTTTTGTAATCTCACGGCGCATACTGTCAAATGCCCATGTAAATGCACCAAAATAGTT
>JAGAJD010000277.1 GCA_017626275.1 Lachnospira sp. | reverse complement strand
TGGATTCTGTTGATGGCGGCAAGGCAGCGACTTCAAAAGATGTATATCAGGAATCGTGGGCAGGAAAATTTGCTGACAGGGAAGACGGCACAGGCAAGTGGGTTCGTTATGATGAGAACGGACATATGATAAAAGGCTGGAGTGAACAAAACGGCAATCGTTACTATTTTGACACTGTTACCGGGGCAATGGCAAAGGGTGATGTTAATATTGACGGAATATGGTATTGTTTTGATAAAGAAACAGGAATTTTTCAGGATAACGAAGACAGAATAGATCACGATGAACTTAATAAAGTGGAAGATGATAAGGAGACTTCCGGTGAGGAGGAAGAACACCCTGATCCTGACGGTCCGGGCTGGTCAGACTGGGTAAAATAACAAATCACAGAAGTGTAAGGGACAGTTATAAACTAAAAGTTTATAGCTGTCCTTTTGTCGGCTTAAAAGCCAAATTGTTGATAGTTGCGAAACCTCTCGCAGACTGCTATAATAAAAAGAATTGAGAAAAGGAAACATAAAGGAGTTATACGAATGGATATTATAAAAAAGATAGCGGACGAACTGCAGATTAAGGCATCGCAGGCAGAGGCAGCGGTGAAGCTGATTGATGAGGGCTGCACAATTCCGTTTATTGCAAGATACAGAAAGGAAATGACGGGGGCTTTAAACGATGAGCAGCTTAGAAATTTAGATGAAAGACTTCGTTATCTTCGCAATCTTGAGGACAGAAAAGAGCAGGTAATAGCAAGCATTGAGGAGCAGGGTAAGCTTACCGATGAATTGAAAAATCAGATTCTGGCAGCGGAGACTATGGTTCTGGTGGAGGATTTATACCGTCCGTATAAGCAGAAGAGAAGAACAAGAGCGACAATTGCCAAAGAAAAAGGACTTGAGCCTTTGGCAGAGTTTATTATGCAGCAGGAGACAGACAAGCCGTTAGAGGAAGAAGCAGCTAAGTATATAAGCAGCGAAGAGGGCAGGGAAGTGGCAAATGCAGAGGAAGCCATTGCCGGAGCTATGGACATTATCGCAGAGCAGATATCAGACGTTGCCGATTACAGAACATATATAAGAGACATAACATTTAAAGAGGGAAAACTTATTTCTGCCGCAAAAGATGAGAAGGCAGAGTCAGTTTATGAAAACTATTACGAGTATAGCGAAAATTTAAATACTGTTCCGGGACACAGAGTACTTGCAATTAACAGAGGCGAGGCTGAAAAATTCCTTACTGTTAAAGTGGAAGCGCCTGAGGATCGTATTTTAAGATATCTTGAAAAACAGATTATTGTTAAAGATAATGAATATGTAACAAAGGTTTTAAAAGACACTATTGAGGATTCATATGAGAGGCTTATAGCCCCTGCGATTGAAAGAGAAATCAGAAGCAGTTTCACAGAAAATGCAGAGGACGGAGCTATTAAAGTATTTGGAAAAAATCTGGAGCAGCTCCTTTTGCAGCCGCCTATTGCGGGAAAAACAGTACTTGGCTGGGATCCGGCTTTCCGCACAGGCTGTAAGCTTGCAGTCGTTGACGCAACAGGAAAGGTACTTGATACAAAGGTAATCTATCCGACAGAGCCTCACAACAAGGTTGAGGAGTCAAAAAGAGAGGTAAAGAAGCTTATTGACAAATATAATGTCACATTAATTTCATGTGGAAACGGAACGGCTTCAAGAGAATCAGAAAAAATTATTGCAGACATGATTAAGGAAATGAACCTTACAAATGTAGATTACGTAATTACTAATGAAGCGGGAGCGTCAGTTTATTCGGCTAGCAAGCTGGCAACAGAGGAGTTCCCTGATTTTGATGTGGCACAGAGAAGTGCGGTATCTATTGCAAGAAGAGTTCAGGACCCGCTTGCCGAGCTTGTTAAGATAGACCCTAAGTCAATCGGCGTGGGACAGTATCAGCATGATATGAACCAGAAAAAATTAAGCGAGACGCTTACAGGCGTTGTTGAGGACAGCGTTAACAAAGTAGGCGTTGATTTAAATACTGCCTCAGCTTTACTTTTAGAGTATATTTCAGGAATATCTAAGGCAGTTGCGAAAAATATAGTCGATTACAGAGAAACAAACGGCAGATTTACTAACAGAAAACAGCTTTTAAAGGTATCCAAGTTAGGACCTAAAGCATTTGAACAGTGTGCAGGTTTTATGCGTATTTCGGACGGAGACAATCCGTTAGACGCTACGAGCGTACACCCTGAAAGCTATGAAGCAGCAGGAAAAATGCTTGAGCTTTTAGGTTATGATATCAATTCCATTACATCAGGCGAGCTAATAGGGCTTAGAGGAAAAGTTAAGAGCATTAAAGAAATGTCAGAAAAGCTTGGAATCGGTGAGATGACTTTGGAAGATATCATCAAAGAACTGGAAAAACCGGGAAGAGATCCGAGAGATGAAATGCCGAAGCCGATTCTTAGAAAAGATGTTTTGGAAATGAAAGATTTGCAGCCGGGAATGATATTAAAGGGAACTGTAAGAAATGTTATTGATTTCGGCGCATTTGTTGATATAGGCGTTCATCAGGACGGACTTGTACACATTTCTCAGATGAGAAGTGACAGAAGAGTTGAACACCCGTTAGATGTAGTCAGTGTCGGAGATGTAATTGATGTCAGAGTTATAGAGGTTGATATCAATAAGGCAAGAATTGCACTGTCCATGATTCTTGATGAAAAAGAGGCGGAAAACAGACCAAAGGAGGCTCGCAAAAATTCTGCGAAAAATCAAAAAAATGCAGGAAGAGCGAAGAAAAAAGAGGGCTTAAACTTAAGCGGACTTGCTAAATTTATGCGATAAGACTGGAGGAATGACACACAATGAAGGAACCTGAAGTAAAAGAGGAGCTTAAGTCAGAAAAACTTAAATCGGAATTTCAGACACGAATTACTGAGCAGGATTTGATGAATTTTAAGCTGTATCATAATTACCATAGTATCGGGGGTGTCGCGGGATTTTTATTTGGAATCATCGCGCTGTTTATCAGTGTCGTATCAGTAGGACAGGTAAATATTTCGTACACCCTGATGATGGGATTTTTCGGACTGTTTTTTACGGTTTATACTCCTATCGGAATGAAGCTTAAGGTAAAAAAACAGATGAAAAGTGTTGCGGCATTTAAAGAACCTGTATGCTACACGGTTACAGAAGAAAAGATAGTTCTTAAACAGGGTGATATCACGGAAGAAATGCTTTGGGACGATATTTTTCAGATTAAGTTTACGGGCAAAAGTCTTGTATTATATATTACAAGCGTGCGTGCAAATATAATTCCAATAAGAGATATAGGAAAAGAAGCAGAAAATTTTCTCGATATTGCAGAAAAGAAGTTAAGGCCGTTTCAGATTAAGGTGAACAGAAGTAAACTTAGAAAGTCGGTATAAATATGATAATAGAAACTTTTAGTGCAGAAGAAACGTTTGAATCAGGCTTTAGTCTTGCAAGGCAGGCAAAGCCGGGGGCAATATACTGCCTCAACGGTGATTTGGGAGTCGGAAAAACTGTGTTTACGCAGGGTTTTGCGAAGGGACTTGGCATTGATGAGCCGATTAGCAGTCCAACTTTTACGATAGTTCAGGAATATCACGAGGGAAGACTTCCACTGTATCATTTTGATGTATACAGAATAGCGGATATTAGCGAGATGGACGAAATTGGTTATGAGGAGTACTTCTTTTCAGACGGTGTCTGTCTTGTGGAATGGGGCAGTCTGATTGAGGAACTGTTTCCTGAGGATACAGTATACATTACGATTGAGAAAGATTTGGAAAAAGGCTTTGATTATCGAAAAGTAATAATACAGAACACAGCTAAAGCGGAAAAATAGAGGTTAATATGAGGATTCTTGCAATAGAAAGCTCTGCTGTTACAGCGTCCATAGCTGTTTTGACGGACAATGTGCTGACAGCGGAATATACAGTGAATTATAAAAAAACACATTCGCAGACATTACTTCCGATGATAGACGAAGTGTGCAAAATGACGGAATGTGATATAGACAGTGTCGATTTGATTGCGGTTTCGGCAGGACCGGGTTCATTTACCGGGCTTCGTATCGGTGCGGCAACGGGAAAAGGTATTGCACTGGCATTAAATAAGAAAATGGCGGCAGTTCCGACATTAAAAGCTATGGCATATAATGTGTATGGAACAGGTGATATTATCTGTCCGGTTATGGACGCCAGAAGACAGCATTTGTATACGGCGCTCTATAAGTTTGATGAAGAGGGAAAGCTTGTTGAGCTTGAAGCACAGTCGCTGCTTTCTTATGAGGAGCTTACGGCAAAACTAAATGAACTCGGAAAGAGCGTCATTTTTGTGGGTGACGGAATAGAGCCGGCAAGAGAGACATTTGAACATGGTCTTACGTGTAAATATTCCTTTGCCCCTGCCCATATCAGTACTCAGCGTGCATCAAGCGTGGCGCTGGCGGCAAAAGAAATGTATGAAAACGGTGAATGTATAGAGGCAGCACAGATGAAGCCTGACTATTTAAGACCTTCGCAGGCGGAAAGAGAGCATGGAAATGTGTGATTGGCAGATTAGAAAAATGTGTGAGCAGGACATAGATGAAGTTGAGCAGATTGAAAAAGAGATTTTTTCTGTTCCGTGGTCGGCAAAATCATTTTTAGATGCCTGTAAAAATGAGAATAATATTTACCTGACGTGCATTATTGACGGCGAGGTGGCAGGCTATTGCGGACTGTGGACTGTTCTTGGGGAGGGCAACATTACGAACATGGCAGTATCACATAAGCATAGAAGAAAAGGAATTGGAAGGGCGCTAATGCAGGAAATGGAAAAACGCGGACATGAAAAGGAGGTCAGCGTTTTTTTTCTTGA
>JAGAJD010000276.1 GCA_017626275.1 Lachnospira sp. | reverse complement strand
TATTCCGGTTGGGCAGTTAAAAAGCTTAAGAAGAGAAGCTCTGGAGCGTCTGGAGCAGGAGATTCTGGCGGCACACAGACGTGAGTTTTTATATAATGAGACTGAAGGTAAAGATATCTGTCAGGATAACTGTACGCAGGATAAAAATTGTATAAAACCACATATTACGCTTTCTGTAAAAAATATCCGTCAGGCGGAGGAGGCGTATCTTATATCTGAGGTTTCTTCGGTTTACTACGATTTTAATATATTCATGGATAGAGAAACCGGCAGGGAACTGCTTAAAGAGAGCATAAAAAAATGTGCCGAAAACAATAAAGAATTTGTTATTGCGCTGCCGCATATTTTAAGGGAAAAGAACAGAGAACGGATAGAAAAGCTTGTATGCGACGCTGTGTCTTTGGGAGCGGACACATTTCTTGCAAGAGGTCTTGAAGAGCTTGGAATGTTAAATTCCGTAAGCGGTAATAAGACAGGCAAAGAATTAAAGGTTATTGCAGACTGCGGTCTGTATACATGGAACAGTGAGGCTGTTGCATTTTTAAAGGAAATGTGCGGCAATGTAAAGCTTATAAGGGCGGCGTATCCGCTTGAACAGACGGCAGGAGAGCTTGTCAGCGGAGAGGTTTGTCGTGAGCTTGTGGTATATACGCATATTCCGCTTATGGTTTCAGAACAGTGCGTGAGAAAGACAACAGGACAGTGTGACGGAAAAGGAGGAAGCTTTAAGATTTCGTCGGGACAGTCATCATACAATGTGCTAAGCGTATGCAGTATGTGTTACAGTGTAATGTATGATACAAAGCAGTATGATATTTCTGATATGGAGGAGCTGATTGCAAAAGTTAATCCATATACGGTGCGTTACGAATTGACAGATGAAAAAGAATCTGTCGGTGCGGTTTTTGCTGACAGAGACAAAAATGGCAAAGTGACGCGAGGGCATTTTGAGCTGGGGGTTGAGTAATGCAGCAGATATTTATTGAGCTTTCAAAGTATGTATTTGCTTTTTTGATTGCTTTTTATACACTGGCTTCCTATCAGGGAGCGGTAATGAGAAATGAGGAAAAAAGAAGAAAAATATATTTTACGCAAAATGTGCTGATGTTTATTATTCATCTGCTCGGATATGTGATTTTGTACATGATTTATAATGAGGATTTAAAATTTGTCTTTTTATATTTTGTACAGTTCATTTATCTGTTTGTGGTAGTAATGGTTTACGATGTGTTATATCCGAAGGCATCAAGGCTTCTGGTAAATAATATGTGTATGCTGATGGCGGTCGGCTTTGTGATGATTGCAAGGCTTAATTTTGACAAATGCGTAAAACAGTTTGCAATCGCTTCGGCAGGAACAATACTCACGTTTTTTGTGCCGTGGCTTTTAAAAAAAGTCCGCAGCTTCAGAAGCTTCGGCTGGCTTTACGGAATTACAGGTCTTGTGCTTTTAATACTTGTGTTATTCAGCAGCAAGGTTTTCGGAGCGAATCTTGTGCTGTCGATAGGTCCTGTATCGGTACAGCCGGGAGAATTTGTCAAGATACTGTTTTGTTTGTTTGTAGCTTCAATGTTTAACAAGTCAACCTCATTCAAACAGACGGTTATTGTGACGATTATGGCTGCTCTGCATGTTATTGTGCTTGTTGTATCGAATGACTTAGGCGCAGCTTTGATTTTCTTTGTCGTATACCTGTTAATGCTTTTTACGGCGACAAAAAAGGTATGGTATCTGTTTGCAGGACTGGGTGCCGGAAGTGTGGCTTCGGTAGCGGCATATAAGCTTTTTGGGCATGTAAAAAACCGCGTGATTATATGGCTTGATCCGTGGAGTACGATTGATACGACAGGATATCAGATATGCCAGTCGCTGTTTGCTATCGGCATGGGTTCATGGTTTGGATACGGACTTGGACAGGGACTTCCTGATAAGATTCCGGTAGCGGAAAAGGATTTTATGTTTTCTGCGCTTACAGAAGAGTTTGGTATTATTTTTACAGTTTCAATATTGCTTATTTGTTTAAATAATCTGATTCTTATGATGAATATTGCTTCGCGCTGTAAAACCCTGTTTTACCGTCTTGTAGCGGTCGGACTGGGTGTTACTTATGGATTTCAGGTATTTTTGACTGTCGGCGGTGCAATAAAGCTGATTCCAATGACTGGTGTGACGCTTCCGTTTGTAAGCTATGGCGGCAGTTCAATACTCAGTTCGCTGATAATGTTCGCACTGATTAATGGAATGTATAATATGAGACAGGACGAAGGTGAGGCAGAACATGGAAAAACAGAAAAAAAGAAAAACAAAGAAAAAAGAGACAGACATACTCGAAAACCGGAAGAATAGCGGACTGCGAAACAGAGAGACGAACATTATTTCCTTTGTATTTGCCGGACTTTTTATGCTTATGATGGGATATCTTATCTGGTTTAATGTGGCGGTTGCACCGGGAATTATTAATAATCCGTACAATAAGCGTGTGGACAATCAGGAAAATAAGGTTGTTCGTGGAGATATTCTGGCATCGGACGGCTCAGTTCTTGCAACAACTGAGGTTGATGAGGACGGAAAAGAGACGAGAGTTTATCCGTTTGGAAATACATTTTGCCATGTTGTAGGTTTAAGCAGTGCTAAGACGGGTATAGAGGGCATGGAAAATTATCATCTGCTCTCGGAGGATGCCAATGTATTAAAGCAGCTTGCAAATGATGCGACAGGTGAGAAGGCTATGGGGAATACAAGCATTACAACACTTGATATGGATTTGCAGGAAACTGCCTATAATGCACTCGGAGATAATAAGGGAGCTGTTATTGTGATGGAGCCGAAGACGGGAAAAATTCTTGCAATGGTGTCCAAGCCCGACTATGACCCGAATGATGCGGCGACGGATTATTCGGAGTGGCTTACTTATGACAGTACCGATTCAGTCCTTTTAAACAGGGCAACGCAAGGGCTGTATCCGCCCGGCTCAACCTTTAAAATTATTACTGCGTTAGAATACATAAGAGAATACGATGAAGATGATTATTCATATGATTGTACAGGAAGTGCTTACGCACAGGGAGGAACTACCATACCATGCTCAAACAATAAAGCGCATGGACAGGAGAACTTACAGAAAGCATTTGCTAATTCCTGCAATTCTGCATTTTCTTCAATAGGTTTGCAGTTAGATAAGACTAAGTTCAGAAGCTTGTGCAATACACTTTTGTTTAACTCAAAGCTTCCAATTAACATGGAACACAGTGTAAGCAGCTTTGCCGTAGATGAGACTTCAGGCATAAGTGAGGTACAGGAGACGGCAATAGGACAGGGAAGGACGATGGTTTCACCGATTCATAACCTTATGATTACGGCGGCAGTTGCAAATAACGGCGTAATGATGAAGCCGTATCTTGTGGACAGAGTAGAGACTGCGGAAGGCACACTGGTTGAGCAGTATCAGCCGCAGGAGGCTGCCACGGTTATGACGGCAGAGGAATCGGGACTTATTACGGAATACATGCGCTCGGTAGTCACAAGCGGTACAGGATATGCTTTGAAAAATGCTTCTTATGAGGCAGCAGGAAAGACAGGCTCTGCCCAGTATGACAGCTCGGAAAATGTACATTCATGGTTTGTGGGCTTTGCACCTTTCGATGACCCTCAAATCGCAGTATGTGTAGTTCTTGAGGGTGGATATACGGGAAAGGACGCACAGTACACAGCTAAAAAAGTATTCAATGAGTATTTTAAATAAAAGTGGTTGATATTGTTGATTTTCAATAGTATAATATACTTATGGTTAATAACACACCCAAAAGTACAGGAGGAATTGCAATGCTCGAAGCAACAAGCTGTGGTGGTGTGGTGATTT
>JAGAJD010000275.1 GCA_017626275.1 Lachnospira sp. | reverse complement strand
TCCCCCATGAATGGGGGCTAGGGGGTTGAAGTGTCGAAGACACTTTCTTGCAGGGAAAAATATGGTATTCTATAAATAAAATTTTATGGGAAATGGAGAAAAATATGGTAGCAGAATTATTACTTGCCGCAATAATATTAATGTTATGCATTATAGCAAATAATTTTTCCGGAAAATTCGGTATGCCTGCACTGATTCTGTTTATCGGAATCGGTATGCTTTTTGGAAGCGACGGCATTGTAAAGATTCCATTTGATAATTTTCAGATTACGGAAAGCATCTGTACCATCGCACTTGGATTTATCATGTTTTATGGTGGATTTAATACGAAATGGAAAGCGGCAAAGCCTGTTGCTGTGAAATCACTGCTTTTATCTACGGTGGGGGTATTTTTAACGGCAATTCTTACAACTGCATTTTGCTGTATTGTGCTAAAGTTTAGTTTTTCTGAAGGCTTCTTACTGGGAGCTGTAATTTCCTGTACCGATGCGGCGAGTGTGTTTTCTATCTTGAGACAAAAAAAGCTTAATTTAAAGGACGGCGTTGCGTCACTCCTTGAGATTGAAAGCGGAAGTAACGACCCGACGGCATATATGCTTACTGTCGTGGGAATTTCTCTTGTAAACGGACAAAATTTATCTTCAATACCATATGCGATTTTTGCGCAGGTTGTATATGGAATTGCAATCGGTGTGGCGCTGGCATATCTGGGAGTTTTTGTGCTGACTAAGACAAAGTTTGTATTAAACGGGCTTGATACAGTCTTTATACTTGCGTTAATACTTTTTGGTTTAGGGCTTTCCTCACTGGTAGGGGGCAACGGATTTTTGTGTATTTATCTTTTGGGAATTTTGCTTGGACTTCTGGCATTTCCGCATAAGCTTCCGCAGATTATGGTAACTGCGGTTTTGATTGGTCTGTTTCTGCTTTTTATAGCAAGACCTGTAACAATATTTTTATTATTAAAGCCGTTTAAATGTTCCGTTAATCAGTGCCTTCTGGTGTCATGGGCAGGGCTTAGGGGTGCATCTTCGATTGTATTTTCCATTATTGCGATGGCGGCAGGAAATGACATTTCAAGGGATTTATTTCACATAGTCTTTATGATATCGCTTATGTCAGTGGCGGTGCAGGGAACGCTTCTTCCTTTTGTATCAAAAAAGCTTGATATGATTGACGATAAAGCAGATGTTTGCAAAACATTTAATGATTATCAGGAGGAGTCGGCAATTACGCTGATGAGAATGTATATACCAAAGGGGCATAACTGGGAAAATAAGCTTATTAAGAGAAATGACGAGAATATCATTCCTGACGGAAAAACGGTGATAGAGCAGGACGATGTTGTGGTATTGTATAAATAAAGGTATTGAAATATTTGGCAGTGGACTTATTTAACGGCAGGTTCACTGCATTTTTTATAAATATAAATTTTTGTAACAAAAGTGATTGACAGCGATATAATAATAGTGTACTATATAGCTAGTTCACTGATACACAATAAAGGCAGGTGAGAAAATGGAATTTGATAATAACATACCTATTTATGTTCAGGTGATTAATATGATAAAGAAGGATATTATACAGGGAAAGCTGCCGATGGGGGCGAAGCTTCCGTCTACAAGGGAACTGGCGGTACAGTATCATATTAATCCCAATACGGCGGGGAGAATTTATAAGGAGATGGAAATGCAGAATATATGCTACACAAAAAGGGGTTTGGGAACTTTTGTGACGGAGGATTCAGAGGTGTTTAAGGCGATGAAAGAAGATATGGCGGAAGATTTGGTAAATAGCTTTATAAAAGAAATGAAAGATTTAGGCTTTTCAAAAGAAGATTTATTATCGGTTGTATCGGTGGAATACGATAAAGAAAGTTAAAAGCTTGATAATGTGGAAAGCATAAGGAGGAGAATTATATGTTAGAGTGTTCTAATTTGAAAAAGGTTTATCTTAATAAGACGGCGGTTGAGGACATAAGCCTCACCTTAGAAAAAGGCAGGATTTATGCGCTGCTTGGTCCTAACGGAAGCGGCAAGACTACATTTATGAAGATGATTTCAGGTCTTGTAAAGCCTACGCATGGAACTATTGAGTATGAGGGAATGCCGATAGGCGTTCAGTCAAAGAAAGATATTGCCTATATGTCAACAGAACCGTTTTTCTATTCATTTATGACGGTAGAGAGCGTTGGAAAATACTACAAAGATTTTTTTGAAGATTTTGACGAAGATAAATATGTCAAACTTATCGGAGAAATGGAATTAAATATGAAAGATAAGGTTAATAAGCTTTCCTCAGGTATGTCAGCAAAATTAAAGATTGCGGCTACAATGGCAAGAAATGCAAAGCTTTATCTGTTAGATGAGCCGCTCAACGGAATCGATATTATTGCAAGGGAAAAGATTATTACAACGATTCTCAATGCGGCGAGCGACGACAGCACCATAGTTATATCGACGCATTTAGTAGATGAGCTTGAGGCAGTGATTGACAGCGTTGTTTTTATTAAGGACGGAAAAAGCGTTATATACGGTGACGCAGAGCAGATTCGTGAGCAGCGCGGCAAATCAATAGTGGAACTTTATAAAGAAATATACGGCTGATTATTGGTTAAAACGAAGAAATGGAGGAAAGTAAAATGTTAAAATTAATGAAATATGAATTTCGCAAGCAAATGTTTTCAAAAATGGTAATTGCAATAATACTCGGAGTACTTGTCGGCTATTTTGCAGTTATGAATATAATGGATAAAGAACAGAATGCGGCTGTTGCACTGGGGTTGATGTTTTTTGTTATGATGGTGGCAGCATTTTATGTGTCAATGGAAAGCCTGGTTGTTTACGGTAAAGATTTAAAAACAAAACAGAGCTATATGTTGTTTTTAGTTCCGCAGTCCTCTTATAAGATACTTGGAGCTAAAATGATAGCAGCAGTTTTACAGATATTTTTCACAATGGCAATCTATATAGTGACGCTTGGCTTATGCGGAATGATTTATCTGATGAAATACAGCAATATTAAGCAAATGCTGGAATTTTTAAAAGAAATTTTTGAGGTATCATTTGACATGCAGATTGATTTCTGGCTCGTGTTCAAGGTATTATCTTCTATGTTTATATTGTGGGTGTTTATTGTTATACTCGGTATTTTTGCTGAAACCCTGATGAACACTGTACTTACAAGAGGCAAACTGACTTCTTTTCTTTCAGTAGTGATGTATATATTCATTTTTTGGGCAGTAGCAAGAGTTGAAAGCGGCATTTATGACGGAATGATAGCTGCCAATATATCAAATGCAGTGGCAAATGCAATAGACATAATATATTATCTGGTTGTAGATGTGGCATTATACATTGCTTCGGCATGGCTGATTGATAAGAAGCTGAGCGTATAAATGTAAATTAATAATAATTAGTGTGATAAATTTTTTGAGAATGTGTTGACTTTTTCAAGAGTCTGTCATACTATAATTACACAAGGATAGTAATATCCAGATGTTGCAAGCATCATAAGTTAAAGACAATTGGAAGTCGGTAAAAGTCCAAGTCCGTTATTGCATGTCTATAGGATATGCATGGCTGACAACCAGCAGAAAGTTGTAGACAATTGGAAGTCGGTAAAAGTCCAAGTCCGTTATTGTATGTCTATAGGATATACATGGCTGATAACCAGCAGAAAACTTGCAAAAAGCAGGGGATTTAATCTCCTGCTTTTGTTATATAAGAAAGAGGATAAAATGAGTTATCAACTTACAGAAGGAAATAAAACAAGATTAAGGGAAAAGATTGTACAAGGTGCTAAGAACTATGATAAGTATTTGAATAATAAATGTTTTAAAATTATTTGTGAAGATGGCTTCCATACAGAAGTAAGATTTTTTCAAGATGATTTTAAACATTTAACAGGAATTGAGAGTGACTTGAACGAAAGTGATTTTTATGCGAAGTGTTGTAAGGATTTGATTAGTACAGGAAATATTTTAACAAATCAATCATATGATTGGTCTACTTTGAGAGGAAAATCTAATAGAATAGCAAGTATACATGAGCTATTATATAAAGATGCTAAAAAAACATTATTAATAAATGGCTTGATAACACATACATATGTTTTCCCGGTTGCAATTAGAAATGATGAAATTAATAGCTGTGTTGGATTTGTAAGTAACATAAATAAAGCAAGAAGTTTAAGAAAAGCAGGGACATCTAAAAATACACAAACGGAAAAAACAATTATTGCTATATTAGGAAGAAAAAATGGAAATAGTATATATGATGAGATTGTATATATGAAAGATAAAGGAGAAGTGTTGAGCGTATATCCGTCTATTTTAGGAGAAATTTCGGTAAAAATATAGTTTCTTATATGAACGTTGCAGATTTTATTGAAAATAATTTCTGCAATTTTTTTATTATGTTTCCCTTTTTAAATTATTAATTATAAATAAATACTTGACAGTCTGCCGAAGTTAGTTTATACTAACCCTGTGGTTAGATACGACTAACTTAAAGACGACAAAAGATAGCCTGAAGAATAAAAGTACCTAAAGGAAGGAGATGGGCTGAAATTATGAGTTGTGAAACATTGCAGTTTGTTCAGAAAATCGGGTCTGAAACAGTCGATTTACAGTTAGCGTTACAATGTGCGCCGCTGCTGGCAGGGCTTAAGATTTCCAATATGCTTAGTATATGCAGGAAGCTCTATAAAAATGTGACTGATATATTGGAAGATTCGGGCATTTCGTATTATATCTTAAGAGAAACAGATAAAAAAATAATTATGCTGCTCTACAATGAAAGACAAATGGAATCACATTTTTTAAGGAAAGATGTCAGAAGATTTTTGGGTGCATTGGGCTATACGGATTTTTCAATTAATGCACTTTTAGAAAGGTTCGCAAAGCGCTATTGTGACAATATCGGGAACGGAGAAGCATTTCCGCATGAAATGGGAGTGTTTTTGGGGTATCCGTTAGAAGATGTGAAAGGCTTTATAAAGAATCAGGGAAAAAATTTTCTGTACTCAGGTTATTGGAAAGTATATGCAAATATGCAGCAAAAGGTACAGATTTTTCAGAAATTTGAATATGCAAGAGAATTTATGATAATGCTCATTTCAGAAGGCACAGGTATTAAAGAAATAATTGAGATATTTAATTATGAAGAACTGCGTGAAGCAGTAGTTTAGGAGGCAGAAATGGAGAATTTAAAAGTAATTTACTGGTCACAGACAGGCAATACCGAGGCTATGGCAAAGGCGGTAGCAGAGGGGATAGAAGCGTCAGGTGCAAAAGCGGAATGTGTTTCTGTATCTGAAATCACGGCACAGGATTTAAACGATGATACTGCATTTGCATTAGGCTGTCCGGCTATGGGGGCAGAGGTTTTGGAAGAGTCGGAAATGGAGCCTTTTGTAACAGAACTTGAAAAAAATGTATCAGGAAAGAAAATAGGACTTTTCGGCTCTTACGGCTGGGGTGACGGACAGTGGATGAGAGACTGGGTTGACAGAATGACTGCTTCAGGGGCAGAGATTGCAGGAAACGAGGGAATTATCTGTCAGGAAATGCCTGATGAAACAGTACTTGAGGCTTGCAGACAGCTTGGCAGAAGACTCGCAGAATAATTAGGAAAGGTATGGACTTATTATGAGTATAGTAATTGTCGGAGGGCATGACCGTATGGTAAGCCAGTATAAGAAAATCTGTAAAGAGCATAAATGTAAGGCTAAAATATTTACGCAGATG
>JAGAJD010000001.1 GCA_017626275.1 Lachnospira sp. | reverse complement strand
TATTCTGTGCTGTTGAAAAATCCTTACGCGGATTTCGTATAATCATATTCTGGTCCAGTTTAAAATGTCCGTACGCCTGATATGAATATGCAGCAATAAGCGGCATCTTCGCAATCATCTGCAATGACTGACGCAGCACATTGGACACTGATATATCATCAGGATTGTCATCGTATGAATAAAGGTTGAGAATACTCTTCATCATTGAATTCATGAGATTTGCACTAGGCGCCTTCATGATTACGTCACGTATGAAATTACCTGACAGCTCACTTAAGTCAGCGAGTATTCCGATAAAGCTTTTAAGCTCCTTCCTGGTCGGCAGTGCGCCAAACAGAAGCAGGTATGTAACTTCTTCAAATCCATAAAAGCTGTCACGGCTGCCATCTATCAGCTTCTGAACATTATATCCCTGATAGTAAAGGTTACCGTCAATAGGCACCTTTTTTCCGTCAACCATTTCGCTTCCGACAACATCGGATATCTCCGTAAGACCCGTCACAACGCCATTGCCATTGCTGTCTCTAAGTCCTCTTTTTACATCATATTTTGTGTATAATGAGACATCAAACGCGCTTGATTTCATGCAGCATTCCACGAGTTCTTCAAACTCTGCATCGTGCCGTGTTATCTCCATCATTGATTTATTATCCATGGCAACAGCCCTCCTTTAGCATTTTACAAAAACACCATCAACAAAGGCTTCAATTCCCCATTGATGGCGCTTAATGCTACTATTTTAACCTATCGTCAAAAAAAACACAACATTTGAATGAAATTTTATTAATAAATTAAACTTATTAGTATTTTTACCTTTGATTATTAATCACTTTTTGTATTTTCGGCTAATAAACGCAAGTCTTTTGCCGATTTTATCGCAAAAACTACAGCTTAACTGCTTTATCTCTAATTCCGGCATTGACATTTCTATATATTTCTGCCTGCTCTTTTGAAAGAAGCGGTCTGTCATTATTTACCTTAAATCCTGCGCCATAGGTGTTATACTCGGCAAATCTTGCATTTTTGAAGGAATTACCACTCATGTCACCATACCCCGCATCTGCCACCACAGAACTCATATAGCAGTCAAGAAACACCGTATTGGCTGATGCACCCCACGGCCGCGCCAGTCTGTATGCGCCCGGCGCAATCCCAGCCTCTTCATAAAATCTGCATTTGTTAAATATAAGACCAAACGGTACATTCTCGTATGTCCTTGCCGCCGTAAAACAGCCTTCCTCCTTATACGGCGTATATCTTGCCACAATATCACAGTCATCAAACACCGCTGTACCGGAGCCATATATAAAATCCACATTGCCTGTAATATAACATTTCTTAAAATACTGTCTTGTAACTGCCTTCCCATCCGGAACAGCATCCATAAGCAGTGTATCCTGAAAGCCAAACAGCTCCGTATTAATTACGGTTACATTGTCCGCAACTATTGCAAGTGCATCTGCCTGCTGGTCATTGCCGTTGGTATAGGCATACGTATTCTCAATATGTATATTTTCAAGCATAAAATTCTCCGCCGTGTAATCCACAAATACCACATTTCTGTCCAGCATACATGTAGCGCTTCACTCCGCCACTGCTGCTGAATAACAGATAACCGTCTTTTGTGAATCTTCGCCCAAAATGCTTATATCAGGCTTTGAAACCACAACTCTCTCGTTATAAATACCATTCTTCACAAAAATCACAGTGCCATTCTGCTTATCGGCACAAACAGCCGCAAGCGCAGCATTAATCGAAGAATATACAGGGACTTCCGAAAACTCCACGCCGTTATCTCCGGTATATCCTGCATCCACAAGAATATCATAATGGGGATTTCTCACAAAATTAAATGCTTTGCGCGATTTTAATCCTGCTGTATTTGTAAAAATCACTTCGATATCATTTCTCCCGGGACTAAGCTCACCTTCAAGCCTGATTTCCTCGCCATTAAGACATTGGCACTTCCCGCTTTCCGCACCGTTGATAATTAGCGTACATACTCCGTTTGTATTAAAATGGCCTGTTATGAAGAAATTTTTGTCAAATAGAGTGTCATTGCTCTTATTCGTTATAACAAATGTATCTGCCTCACTGCCCGCAAGAAATTCTCCCGAATGTCCCGATGTGCGCAGTGCCTGCATTGCCTCGCACGGATTGCTTGAGTTTGTTGCATTACGCGTGACAACATAATAGTAGACCGGAATCTCCGCTTCCGGAAAATCTGTATATGTAACACTTTCGTCAGACTGCATAATTTTGTCTTTATTTATTGTCGTTATGCACTCATATTCCCTTGCAGACGTTATTCTCCTGTAAATATCGTAACAGTCTGCATCTTTAGTCCGGTTAAACTCCAGTTTAACGTATCCGGCATCCCCTTTTACTTTAAGCTTCACACTCTCAAGTGGTTTTATGTAGCGTACGCTTCCCGAAACGCATGCCGCATCAGAACTCTCAAGTCTTCCTGTTCTTGCATAAACCTTAAATGTATATGTTCCATCGTCCGCCGGTTTGTAGTGGTATACCTCAGTTCTTGATGTTCCGGCAAATTCGTACTCACCGCCGTTTTTTGAAACAAGTACAATATATTTACAGCCTCCGATTTTCTTATCTGCCGTCCACTCGATATTAATTGAACATCTGTCCTCTGATATCTGTGTCTTTGTAATTTTATTTACTACTGGCACACCATCTGTTGGACTATAGTAATCATTCTGGTCATACACAATAAATCCTTCACTGTCAATAAGCCGCAGATTGGCGATATCAGCCTCAACGCCCGAAAATGCCATTCCGTAATGCACGCACTTTCCTTCCTGTATGCTCTCATACACCTGGCTTAAATTAAAGCTGCTATCATCCTCTGATATAAGCTTCTCTCCAAAAGCATCTTCCACCTGAAGAAATGAACTGTTTTTCT
>JAGAJD010000274.1 GCA_017626275.1 Lachnospira sp. | reverse complement strand
CTCCGTGTAAGGCGTTTCCGGCTCATTTGCCCACTTCGTATCACAGTAATCACATGAGAGATTGCAGCCCTTAAAACGTATAAAAACTGCAAGCTGACCTGCCTTTACGCCCTCGCCGTTAATGCTTACAAATTTCTCCGCTACTTTGTACTTTCTATCCGTATGATTCATTATCGTTGCTCTCCTTCTGCCGCAGCGTCACACATTTATTCTCTATTCTTCATAAGACGCAGCATTGTTCGGTGTTTCATAAACTGTCACTGACTTGACCTGATATCCCATCTGTTTCATTTCTTCATAAAAATATTTTGCCATATTTTCCGCAGTCGGTCTGAAATCAAATTGAATAATACGGAAATTTTCACTTTCGAGTGCCGCTAGCGTTGTATTTTTTAAGCTGCCTTTTTCAATAATCAGCGCATGGTCTAAAAAATCTGCTTTTTCCCGCAAATCACGCTTTAAATCGCCAAAATCCACATACATTCCCTTAGCCTGTCCCTCCGCCTGAAGCTCCTTAGTGCAGACCTTGAGTACAACTCTCCAGCGGTGTCCGTGAATGTTGCTGCATTTTCCCTCATATCCATAAAGAAAATGAGCTGAATCAAAGCTGTGTTCTGTTTTTAATGTGTACATATTTTCTCCTTTTGCCCGACAGACGTCTGTCTAATATATATAGAATTCCCTTTAAATAAAAAGAGCATGGACGGGGGTTATTCCCAAATCCATGCTCTAAACGTACTATGCATATATGCTGTATAATAAATATTCAAAATATATAGTCCTGGTTTTGTTTAGAGACAGGATGGTACAAACGAACTGTCTTGTATTAACTTATATAAAATTGCTGTTTAACCAACGGAAATAAGAATAGCAAATGAAAAATATATTGTCAATCATCTTTACTTCTTCTTTACCGGTATCCAAATTTCCGAATAATAATTTATACGTCTGTTCTCTCAATCTTACATTCATGATGCTTTTCCGAATTATAATTAATTCCCACCAAGAGGACTTCCCTGCATGACACAGCCCTATAATCCCTTACCTTTTGAAGATAATTCTTTTCCTTAATCTGCGCAATGGCTTCCTCACAGCTTCTGCCAACCTTTAACTCAAGAATAATCGCCGGCTTTCCCAGCTTCTTCGGAAGAAAAAGATAATCACAATAGCCTTTTCCGCTCTTTGCCTCCCTCTCTATCGTATAATCTCTTCTTGCATACAGATAACAAAGCGTGATAACGCAGGACAATGCATTTTCATCATTATATTTTAGAAACGGTATCTCTTTATCATGAACTGCTTCCAGTATTTCAGCCACTTTTTTCTCATCACAATCCAACGTTGCATTAAGCATTTCCTTCGAGCGGTCAACAATTTCCTTAACCTCTCCCATACTGTCTCTTGCCAGTACTCTCTGATACTTTTCCATCAGCTCATGGTTTGGAATCTTTAAATATCCGTCATGGTAAGACAGAAATCCGTAAACCACCATCGCCGATAGAATCTCATCTCTTGTATTAAGCTGCAGTTCCACAGCACTGTACCCCTGCAAATCCACTTCTACCGGAATCCCGGCAACCATTTTTACAATATCCTCACGCACCTCGTCTACATTATGCTCAATACAGTCGGCTATCTCATTCATCGGCCCTGTCTCCGTCCAGTAATTCTGGCATGCTCCGTCCATCAGTGCAAAGCTTACGGAACGTGGATTAAACAGATGCTCACCGCTGCTTAAATAATATCCGTCATACCATTTTTCCAGTTCCTCATAAGAAACGCTTTTATGCTGTCTGCACAGCTCCCGAACTTCCGTTTCGCTGAATCCGAAAAAGTTATCATAGGTAATGTCATTCATAAAATTGTGTTCCCTGAACATATTTAATTCAGAACCACTCGAATACTTAGCAATCGGCAGCACTCCTGTCATATAGGCAAGCTCCACATAAGGCTGGTCTTTTAATAAGCTTTTCAAAAAATATAAATATGAATCTTTTTCTTCTTCGGACATAAATTTTCTATAAAAAACAGAATCCCATTCGTCCAGAATAAAAATAAAAGAGTCGCCTGTATCTCGCAGCATTTCGCTGATTTTAGAGTATGTTTTGCCCACAAGATTCGGATATGCTTCGGCTAAATCCGCCCTTAGTCCTTCAATAATATCCGTAATATAATCATCATAACCTGTACACAAATCCGGCATTCTGCTGAAATCAATATTGATTACATTATGTGTGTTCATATGCTTAGGATACATTTCCGAATCTGCAATCTTTAAATTATCAAAAAAATTATGACTGTCAAATCCTTTGGTATAATATGCCCCCAGCATGTTGGCATTAATTGTTTTTCCAAATCTTCTTGGGCGTGTGATACAGATATATTTGCTATTTGTTCTTATTTTCGCTGAAATTTTTTCAATAAGCAGACTTTTATCAACATATATTTCACTGTTTAATGTTTCCTCAAATAAAAGATACTGTCTGTTGGTATTTAAATAGTTCATAACACACTCCATTCCGAGAACGCCGTTCAAAGTAAATTTCGTTTTGCTTTGGAAAATAACAGGCTATTTGTGGCGCTCCCGGCACAAACAGCCCTGTGAAAAATGTTGCAGATATACATTTTTCACAATACACCTTTTTCAATCTTACATTCATGATGCTTTTCCAAATTATAATTAATTCCCACCAAGAGGACTTCACTACATGATACCGCCTTATAATCCCTTACCTTTTGAAGATAATTCTTTTCCTTAATCTGCGCAATGGCTTCCTCACAGCTTCTGCCAACCTTTAG
>JAGAJD010000273.1 GCA_017626275.1 Lachnospira sp. | reverse complement strand
GGCAGGAGCGTTCTCCTAAAGAATGTATCATTCAGTATTTTGAAAACATTTACAAATGTGTCTGCTGCTGCAATAATTTTGATGTTTACGGTCATTTGGATTACATAATACGCTATGCACCTGAAAAGGATACCAATTACAACCCTTCCGCATATTCTGACATTATAGATGAGATATTAATAAAACTTATTGATAACGGTAAAGGGATTGAAATAAACACTGCCGGACTTAAATACGGTTTAAAGGAAGCTAATCCATGTCTTTCTATTATCAAACGCTATCGGGAACTCGGCGGCGAAATCATCACCACCGGCTCCGACGCGCACCGTCCTGCTGACATGGCATACAGCTTTGAAGTCCTTTCTTCACTGTTGGAAAAAGGAGGCTTTTCTTATTACACGATTTTCCGCAACCGAAAGCCTTATTTTATAAAATTATAGTTCTGCTCAGACAAAACGCTTATAGTCCTCTGACTGATCACGCAACTCCTGAATATTCTTTTTAAGGCAGTTTACTACATAATCAACCTCATTTTTTGTTATATCTTCATTAATGGTAAATCGTACTGTCGCGAAGCTAAGCTCATCGGGCAGTCCGATTGCCTTTAATACATGTGACGGATCCTTTGAGCCTGTTGAACAGGCAGAACCCGCAGAAGCACATATTCCCTGCTTATCAAGCATAACAATCAGCGTACCTCCGTCAACAAACTGAAAACTGAAATTCATGTTTCCCGGAAGTCTTAGCGAATTATGTCCGTTCAGCCTTGAAAAAGGAATTTCATTTAATATCCTGTGCGTCATATAATTTCTGATTTTTATTTCGTATGAAGTTCTCATGTCCCTGTTTGCCATAGCTATCTGTGCAGCCTTTGCAAAGCCGATAATCCCCGCTGTATTTTCCGTACCCGAACGCATACCACGCTCCTGACCGCCGCCGTGTATCATCGGCGTTTTTAAGCAGTCCTTCCTTATATACAAAAAGCCCGTTCCCTTAGGTCCGTTAAGTTTATGGGCGCTTGTACTGAGCATATCAATATTCATTCTTTTTACATCAATGTCAATATTCGTATAAGCCTGCACAGCGTCCGTGTGAAAAAGAATTTTCCTGCTCTGTGCAAACTCACCTATTTTTTCTATCGGTTGTATTGTACCGATTTCATTATTTGCTGCCATCACGGATATTAAAAATGTATCAGGTCTTACAGCTTTTTGAATTTCGGAAAGTCTTACAATTCCCTGCTCATCTGTTCCCACATATGTCACACGTATACCGTTGCGCTCAAGGTTCTGACACGCTCTAAGTACCGCATGATGTTCTATTTCCGTTGTAATTATATGTCCTCCCCTGTGTTCTGCCGCCGCCATTTTCAGCGCCCAGTTGTCAGACTCAGTACCGCCCGATGTAATATATATTTCTTCAGGCTCGGCATTAATAGTCTCTGCCAGTCTCTTTCTTGCATCTTCCACATCTTTTCTTACATCTTTTGAAAAAGTATAAGCACCCGAAGGGTTGGCATACCTGTTCCCCATATACGGCAGCATTGCCCGGACCACCTCAGGACGAAGCTTTGTTGTAGCCGCATTGTCCATATATATCATAACGCTGCTGTCCTTTCAAACCTATTTCTTATTAATAATATATTCAACCTGTGAATATATTGATAATAACTGTTTTGTATTTAGGTTGGAATTTGTGATGAAATACTATTTTAAAAATGCAGTTCTTAAAGGAACAATTATCCTTACATTTGCAGGAATTGTAAGCCGCATTATAGGATTTTTTTACCGTATTTTTCTTACCAGACAAATAGGCCCGGAGGGTATGGGATTATTCCAGCTTGTAACACCGGTTCTCGGAATTTCTTTCGCTTTATGCTCCGCCGGTATCCAGACCGCAATTTCACGTTTCAGTGCAGCAAGAGAAAATAAACGCACATGGCTCACTGCAGGACTTATTATTGCGCTCCCGATGTCTCTGCTGTTTTCATTTTTTACTTACCATTATGCTGACTTTATAGCATACCGTATTCTTTTAAATGAAAACAGCGCCCCCCTGATAAAAATTCT
Source organism: Lachnospira sp. (assembly GCA_017626275.1). Classification (GTDB taxonomy): domain Bacteria; phylum Bacillota; class Clostridia; order Lachnospirales; family Lachnospiraceae; genus Lachnospira. The sequence continues at coordinate 611 of JAGAJD010000273.1, read as the reverse complement.
TGCTTTTGCCGTTCCGTTTTCAACCTTTCACAACTGCGTAAACGGATATTATTTCGGGCAGAAAAAAGCAGATATTCCCGCATTTTCACAGTTAATGGAACAATTTGCCCGTGTCGCTGCCGTCTATGTCTATTCAATGTTTTGTATACAAAATGATAAGGAAATTACCGTACTATGTGCAGTATACGGAAATCTCGCAGGCGAACTCACTTCTACTCTCGTCTGTACCGTTTCACTTTTATTCAGCAGAGAAAACACATCAGGTAAATCTGATTTAAAGCAGTGCGTCAAAAAAATATTTACCTTTTCCGTTCCTCTTACTGCCAACAAATTGCTTATGCACCTTTTACAGAGTGGAGAATCTGTTCTTATTCCTGCACAGCTTATACTTTTCGGCCACAGCTCCAGTGAGGCACTCAGCATATATGGCATACTTATGGGAATGTCTCTCCCGCTTATTATGTTTCCGTCCGCTATTACTAATTCTCTGTCAGTAATGCTGCTGCCTGATATTTCAAGCGCACAATCGCAAAAAAATAATTCTCATATCATACATACCTTAAACCGCTCGCTTCAGCTATGTATGATGATGGGAATCATGAGTACTTTTT
>JAGAJD010000272.1 GCA_017626275.1 Lachnospira sp. | reverse complement strand
TTTCTTTCGTTCCGGCAAGCAGAAGCTTCAAAAAGTCTCCCTGCGGTATCATTGCAATCTGTGTAAACTGCTGCTTATTTAAGCCAAGAAGCTGCTCAATCTCATGATTCACAGACGCGATTCCGCTAACTGTTCTTCCGTCAGGAAAGACTAACTCTGCTTTTGCCGTCTCCTTTGTCTCTTTTGCCGCACCTCTCTTGGACGGACGAAGATATTCAGGGTTTCTTCGGATATGGTAAAGCTTTTCACGCAGCATGAAATCCATTTCCACAAAAGTAGGTGTCTGCGAATCGGCATATTTGCTGCGAAGAAGCTCCACTGTCCTGTTACTGCCACTCGCCTCGCCAAACAGCGCATATGTGATTGCATCAAATATCGTAGTTTTTCCGGCTCCTGTGTCTCCCGTTATAAGATACAGTCCGTCTCTTCCAAGCTTTTCCATATCAAGTCTTACACTTTTGCTGTACGGGCCAAATGCTGATATCACTAAGGTTACAGGTCTCATATATCCCTCTCATTCCGCCAGACTTTTTGTATAAGCGTCTGCAAATATTCTTTCTGGCAATCACTGATTTCCTGATTGTTCTGCAGCTCATAAAATTCCTCAAACAATTCCATAGGCGTCCTTTGCCTTACCTCCTCCGGCTCTGTTATCATACGGCTGTTTCTCGTTCTGGCATTATCATAATCAAGCTTCATAATATTAGGATATATGGAGCGCAGTTTTCCGACAGCGTCAGGAATATCCTCCTCGTCTGTCAGTGTGATGTGCATATAGTCATTTACTGCAGTGTGAATATAATTTTCACGCAATGTAAGCTCTGAATACAACCCCTTTATCTCTCTTAAATCATGAAGCGGCTTTACAGGAATTGTTCTGATAACAGGAGGTGTATTTTTGTCCTTTAATTCCACAATCGTCACGCTTTTTTCATGCTTTGCCTCCGAAAAGGAGTATTTTAACAATGTGCCGCAATACCTTATGGTGTCTGATCCGGCTCTCTGTGCATTGTGGATATGGCCTAACGCAACGTAGTCAAAGCCGTCAAATACCGATGAATCCACGTTATCAAGTCCTCCGACAACAATTTCCTCCGAATCACATCGCACTGCCCCTGTTACAAACTGATGAGCCAGAAGTACATTTCTTTTATTCTTATCTATCTGTGTGTTTTTAAGCACCTGACTTACCGCCTCCGTATAGCTTCCGATTTCCCCGTCATAAAACCGCTTTACCGTTGACGGCTTAATAAACGGAAGCATATAGACGTCTGCCTCACCATATTCGTCCGTAAATGTAGCTTTTTTAAGCGTTCCGTCAAATACAGGCGCAATATATATATTTTCTTTTTCAAATACTGATGAGCCGAATGCGAGCCTCTCCGCCGAATCATGATTTCCGCTGATTATGCAGACAGGAAGCTTTAACTCGGATAATTTTGTTAAAAATGTATCAAACAGAACAACAGCTTCTGCCGGCGCAACGGCTTTATCATAAATATCGCCTGCTATAAGCACTGCGTCTGCATGTTCTTTAATAATAATGTCTGTCACCTGCTCAAGTATATAGCGCTGATCCTCTATCATCGAAAATTCATTTACACGCTTGCCAAGATGCAGGTCTGAAATATGTACAAACCGCATATTTACCTCACAAAATTAAAAACTGCCACACCGAATGAATGTGACAGTTTCATATTAACGTATATAAATTTTAACACAATAGTTCCAAAGTACTATTCTTCTATTTCTTCCTCGCCGTCATGGATATCTGCTTTCGGCTCCTTTAAGCCCTCAATTACGATATTGTTCTTCTGTGCATAATCCCATAACGCTGCATGTATTGCTTCCTCTGCAAGCAGTGAGCAATGTACCTTTACCGGAGGAAGCCCGTCAAGTGCCTCCATTACTGCCTTATTAGTAACTGTTAACGCCTCGTTTACCGTTTTACCCTTAACAAGCTCTGTTGCCATACTGCTTGTCGCAACCGCTGCACCGCAGCCAAATGTCTTAAATTTGCAGTCTTTAATTATCTTGCTGTCTTCATCGATATCAAGATAAATTCTCATGATATCGCCGCACTTGGCATTACCAACCGTTCCTACTCCGCTTGCATTTTCTATTTCTCCCACGTTTCTTGGGTTATTGAAATGATCCATTACCTTTTCGCTGTACATAATTTTCCTCCTGCTACTTATTGCTTTCCTTTTTTACAAAATCTTCATATAAAGGCGACATTGTTCTAAGTCTCTCTACAATCTTTTCCAATTCGCCGACTACAAATTCTGCGTCCTCAAGTGTTGTTTCCTCTGATATTGTCATTCTTAAAGAACCGTGTGCAATCTCATGCGGCAGTCCGATAGCTAAAAGTACATGTGACGGATCAAGTGAACCCGATGTACATGCCGAACCGCTTGAAGCACAGATTCCTTTCTGGTCGAGAAGTATTAAAAGTGACTCTCCCTCTATAAAACGGAAACAGAAGTTTACATTATTAGGAAGTCTCTTTGTTCTGTCACCATTTAATTTTACATACGGAATTTTCTTTTCAATCTGCTCAATAAGATAATCACGCACTTTTATCTCTTTATCAATACGTTCCTGCATGTTTTCATTTGCAAGCCTTGCCGCCTCTGCCATTCCGACAATTCCCGGAACATTAGTAGTTCCGGCTCTTCTTGAACGCTCCTGTGCACCTCCGTGAATAAATGAGCCGAGCTTAACACCGCTTCTTACATACAGAAATCCTACTCCCTTAGGTCCGTTGAACTTGTGTCCGCTTGCACTTAACAAATCTATGTTCATATCATTTACATTTATCGGAATATGGGCAAATGCCTGCACTGCATCTGTGTGAAATAAAATTCCGTGCGCCCTCGCAACAGCTCCAAGCTCTGCGATAGGCTCAACTGTTCCGATTTCATTGTTGGCAGTCATAATACTGATTAGGATAGTCGTAGGTCTGATTGCCTTTTCCAAAGCCTCAGGACTTACAAAACCATTTTCATCCACATCAAGATAAGTCACCTCATATCCATGTTTTTCAAGGTACTCACACGTATGAAGCACAGCATGATGTTCTATCTTTGAAGTAATAATATGATTTCCTTTTTCCTTTAAGCTCTCCGCAATTCCTTTGATAGCCCAGTTATCAGACTCACTTCCTCCTGCCGTAAAATAAATCTCCGCTGCCTTAGCACCAAGTATACCGGCAATCGTCTCTCTTGCCTCTTCTACTGCCTGCTTGCTCTCCCTTGCAAACCCGTAAACCGCAGAAGAATTGCTGTAATTTTCCATGAAAAACGGCTTCATTTTCTCAAAAACCTCTGGTTTAACCGCCGTTGTAGCTGCATTATCAAGATATATTATTTTACTCATTATTAGTAACCTCCTTCATCATACACATTCATACAGGAATACTATGATATATATTCAACTAAAAAGAAGCACCTCTTTATGCTTCTTAACATTGCATTATCAATTCATAGTGTTTCTATATGATATCTGTATTATACTTCTTTTACGGACAATGTCAAGCATTAAATCACATAATCATCACTTT
>JAGAJD010000271.1 GCA_017626275.1 Lachnospira sp. | reverse complement strand
GGCTAGTAAGACATTTACAAGCACAGAGCAGAAAGAGCTTGTGAATACCATGGCTAAAGCATTAGGTGTAACGGTACAGTATCAGGATATTCCTAGTGCAAATGGTATGTATAAAGACGGTAAGATTTATATTTCGAATAAAACAATCAATCCGTCCATGGTGGTTATGTCTCATGAGTTGACACATCATTTAAAAGCAACTGTAGCAGAGGAATATACAGCATATGAAAACTATGTTATTGATTATTTCAAAGAATACCATGCCAAGGAATATAACGTTTTATACAATGCTATGACAGAGCAATACGGTAATGATGATGCGATAATCAGGGAAGAGATTGCGGCCAATGCTGCGGAAACATTCTTGACGGATGCAGAAGCAGTCAATAGATTTGTAAAACAGAATCGTACGATTGCAGAGAAAATTGCTGATTTCTTAAACAATTTTATTACAAAGCTAAAAGAACTGTATCAGGGATATAAAGCACAAGGAAAAGCCGGAAAAATGCTTGCAGAGGATATTGAAGTGTATGAGAAAGCAAGGGATTTGTGGTATGAGGCTGTGAATGTCGGACAGGGGAAAAATAATAGAACCGATAGTGAGAAGTCAGCACTTGGGGTACAATTCCCGTCATCGACAACTCAAAATGGTTCTAAGAATAATTTATCTGATGAACAACAAAATGGCAAGACGAAGTTTTCTCTAAAACCATATTCAGAACATCAAATAAAAAACTGGTCTAATTCAAAAAATATTGTATTATACCAAAATGATGAGCAATATAAACAATTCATTGAAGAAGCTAGAGAACATAAACTTGGTGCTAAAAAAATTTATTTTGGAACAGTAAGTGACTATTTGGCAGAACAAGTAATGGAAAAACTTGGATTAGATATAGAGGGGTATAATTGTACATTAAGAGCGTATGAAATTGAAAAAATCTTTAAAAGTCATGGCAATGAGAAGAAAGAAAGACAAAGAGGACAGAGAGCAGTAACTGTTGAAGATTTATTAAAAATTCCTAATATAATGGGACAACCAGATAGTGTAACAAGAAATGCTGAAGATAAATATGAGGGAAAACCTGCATTTCACATTAAAAAAGATGGATATACACTATTTGTTGTAATACAGGATAAACATTTAGATTTGTTTTTGCAGACGATGTTTGTAAGTGAAAATAAAAAAAGCCTTGCCACTGCGATAGATGTACAAGCCTCTATCCTTACGCCCGAAACGACCAGTGGTACAGCTTCTGAAAATAGTATAACCCCAAATCATGAAAATGACAAACAAAAATTTTCTCTCAAAGTCTATACCGATGAAATCGGCATTCGTTTCTCTGATAAAGATGGTGGTGATCTCTTTGAGTCAATTCTGATGGGAACTGACAATGTGGATTATCAATCAGTCCTTTGGGATGATGGTTCAGAGTCATACAGGGCAACTATGGATTTGATTAATGAATCAGCACGTATTCTGCAGGATGGCATTACGGCAGCAGGAAAGTTGAAAGACTTCAATGTTACTAGAGATATGGCACAGGCAATGGCGGCTCATTATCTAAATAAATATAGTGCTACTTTTAATGAAGATACCCTGACCAATAATCTGTTCAATATCTTTGCGTATATGCAGAATACAGAAGATGTTAATTATCAGGATATGATAAGACTTATGCAGGAAGTATGTAAGCCGGTTATTGCGACGTCGCAAAAGATAGATAAGGAGATGATGAAGCAGTATAACGAGTTCCGTAAGTTTGTCAGAAGCTATCATATTAAGTTGAATGCGGAACAAAAAGCAGAAATAGCAAGTGTATATGACAGTTTCAGAACCTTTAAGAATGTGAATCAGAATAAGTATACGTTCCGTGAAAACGGTTCGTACCTGGATACTGTCTGGTCTGATTTGGTAGAAGCTTCTGGATATGCTTTGTCATATGATACACCATCCAGTGAACAAATGCTTGCATTGCATGATTATATGACCGCCTTAGAAAAATCTATTATATCTCCAGCAGAGGATATGGATAATTCACAGGTGGCTTATGATATGGCTTTGAATATCTACACAGATTATTTCAAATTAATCGGTGAGGATAAACAGGCAATCAAGAACCTTCGTACACAAATGCAGAAGAAGCTGAATGAATATAAGCGTGATGTAAGAGAGGATTACAAAGACCGTTTTAAGAAGTACAAGGAAGAGACAACTATTAAGACTCAGGACGAAATCAACCGCCTGCAGAAACAAATCAGACAGTTAGAGCGTGAACGAGATGACGCTTTATATACCGCTGATGACATTACTATCAATATATTAGATGGTAATATTAATGCATTGGAGTATAAGATAGGTAAGCTTAGTCAGAGAAATGCGGACAAGTTAGCAAAGCTTACAGCGCAGAGTTATAACCGTTCTGTACAGCGAGCAATTACCAGACAGCAGACGGAAATTAAGAACCATATTAAAAAGAATATGTTTGATCTGCAGAACAGGCTTGCAAAACCAAAGGAAAATAAATTCATTCCACAGGGGCTTGTGAAAGCTACGATTGACTTATGTGAGGCTGTGAATATTGACACTGGGAAATCTCAGAGACTTGCAGAACGTTTAGGTGAAATGTCTCATTTGTATGCAAGAATGAAAGATGATAAGGATTATGCACTTTCCAGTGAGTATGATGACCAGACACAGAAAGCAATTGACCGATTACG
>JAGAJD010000270.1 GCA_017626275.1 Lachnospira sp. | reverse complement strand
TATTAATGATTGCTTACGATAAAAACAGACACCCACGCATTTATTTTAAAAAATTTATTCATTGGTGCGTTTATTCGCTGCTGGCGGGAGGTCTTGCGGCATGTCTTTTGCTGCCTGAACTGTACACCTTTTCGCTGTCGGCTTCAAGTGAAATATCATTTCCTAAGACGCTCACTGTATACTTTTCATTTTTGGAAATGCTGACAAGACAGTTAATAAACATTCCGGTTCATCTGGGACTTGATCATTACCCTAACATTTACTGCGGGGTGTTTGTATTTTTACTTATACCCCTTTATGTAATGAACAAAAAGATAAACTCACGCGAACGCATTGGTAAACTCTGTATTCTGCTTGTATTTCTGCTTGCATTTAATATTAATATTTTCAACTTCATCTGGCACGGCTTTCACTACCCTAACAGCCTGCCATGCCGTCAGTCCTTTATATACATTTTCTTTGTACTGACTATGTCATATGAAGCTTTTTATTATATAAAAGATGCAAGTAATAAACAGATTTCCGCTGCAATATGGATTGCAATAGCTTTTCTTGTGATTGTCGAACAGCTTTTTACAACTAATGACACTTACAGCTACAAAGCTGTTTATTTAAGCGGTGCTTTTATTTTAATTTATGCATTATTGATACAGCTTCACAGACGCACAAACTTTAAAATTCCGGTTATTTTATTTGCCGCTTTCGCCGTCAGTATTGTGGAATGTACCGTTAATATGGAAGAAACGGGAATCGGAACTACTAACCGTACTGCCTACCTTTTGGATTATAATGCGGTAAAATCCGTGACCAATACAATATACGGACAGGACGATTCATTTTATCGAATGGACAAGATTACAGGCGCCCGTTCTAAAAATGACGGAGCATGGCATAATTATCCTTCCATTTCAACATTTTCGTCAACCTCAAACGGCGAGATGTCGGAATTTTTAGGATTATTAGGACTAGAACATTCTACCAATGCTTACGGCTATGACGGTTCAACAATGGTGACTAATTCGCTGTTTTCAGTTAAATATCTAATCAGCAACCAGCACCTTGCTGAGAGCCGGCTGCTTAAATATGTTACAGGCGATGACGGAGAATTTATTTATAAAAATAATTATACTCTTCCAATCGGTTATATGGTTCCGTCCACGATTGAAAATGAATGGACTCCGAACTCTATGTATGACGGTATTGAAAACCAAAACAGTTTTATTAAAGCTGCAACAGGCGTTTCCAACGTATTTACACTGACTTACGAATTCAGGACTGAAACAGATGTTACTATCGAGCCTGTTAAAAACGGACATATGTATCTTCATGTTTCCAATTCAAATGTAGATACATTAGGAGTAAAAATTAACGGTACTGTAAACAACTATACCGGCTTAAAGAACGGAAACCATATTATTGATATCGGATATGTAACGACAACAGATTATATCGAGGCATACGCAGACACCTCAATGGGATTGTCAGTGTATACATTGGAAGATGAGCGTTTTATTGAAGCCTATAACATTTTAAATAACGGTGGTCTTAAAGTGACCTCCCACTCTGACACACATTTTAAAGGCACTGCTACTGCAGTAAGCAACGGAATAATGATGTTTTCAATTCCTTATGACGGAGGCTGGAGCGTATACGTTGACGGAAAGAAAGTCAATACCTTTGCAATAAAGAAATCTTTGCTTGGTATTTCTCTTTCTGCCGGCCAGCACACGATTGAATTAAAATATATGCCTGTCAATCTGATTAAGGGTTGCATTATTACACTTTTATGCATTATTATATTGATTGCAGTTTATTTATTTAACCGTTATCGTTTAAATGGCAGAATTGACACAAGCGGCTGGCCTGTATTCTTACAGGAGTATATATCACAGACTGATATTGTATTTGAACGTCCTGAAAAAGTGATTATGACACAGGCTGATATCAATCAGATGAATTCTGATACTGAGCCGCCTTTAGACAATGACATTTTAGATGATTAATTATTATTTGCCGTAAAACGGCAGAATGGAGGAACATATGAAACTTTGGGGAGGACGATTCACAAAAGAAACCGACCAATTAGTAAACAACTTTAACGCTTCTATCTCATTTGACCAGAAATTTTACAGACAGGATATCCGCGGAAGCATCGCGCATGCAACAATGCTTGGAAAGCAGGGAATTATCTCCGAAGCTGAAAGTAATCAGATTATAGACGGATTAAACGGAATCCTTTCAGATATCGAAAACGGAACTCTTACGATTACAGATGAGTATGAGGATATTCATACATTTATGGAAGCAACTTTGATAGAGCGTATCGGCGATGTCGGAAAGAAGCTTCATACAGGAAGAAGCCGTAATGACCAGGTTGCGCTTGATATGCGTCTCTATACACGTGACGAGGTTCTTAATATGGACAACGAGTTAAAGGAACTTCTTGCAGTAATATTAAGACTGATGAAAGAAAATACGGAAACTTATATGCCGGGCTTTACTCATTTACAGAAAGCACAGCCTGTAACTGTTGCCCACCACTTTGGTGCTTATTTTGAAATGTTTAAGCGTGACAGAAGCCGTCTCCACGATATTTATGAGAGAATGAACTACTGTCCGCTCGGAGCTGGAGCTTTGGCAGGAACTACTTATCCTTTGGATAGGGAACTTACTGCTAATCTGCTTGATTTCTATGGTCCGACATTAAACAGCATGGACTCAGTTTCAGACAGAGATTATCTTATTGAGTTTTTAAGTGCACTCTCTACTATTATGATGCATTTAAGCCGTTTTTCAGAGGAAATCTGCATTTGGAACTCTAATGAATATAAGTTTATCGAGTTAGACGACGCTTACAGTACAGGAAGCTCTATTATGCCGCAGAAAAAGAATCCTGATATCGCCGAGCTTGTTCGAGGAAAGACAGGACGTGTATACGGTGCGTTGATGAGTCTGCTTACAACAATGAAGGGTATTCCGCTTGCCTATAACAAGGATATGCAGGAGGATAAGGAGCTTTCATTTGACGCCATCGATACTGTTAAAGGCTGTGTAAGCCTCTTTAAAGGCATGATTGATACTATGCGTTTTAATCCGAAGAGAATGGAAGACAGCGCTAAACACGGCTTTACTAACGCTACCGACGCTGCCGATTATCTTGTAAAGAACGGCGTTCCTTTCCGTGACGCACACGGTATTGTAGGCCAGCTTGTGTTAATGTGCATTGACAAAGGAATTGCGTTAGACGACCTCTCATTGGAAGAATACAGGTCTGTAAGCCCTGTTTTTAATGAGGATATCTACGAAGCAATCAGCTTAAAGACCTGCGTTGAAAAACGCCTTACATTAGGTGCTCCGGGACCTGAAGTAATGAAAAAGGTTATTGCTGCTTATGATGAATATATGAGTGAAAACTAAATTCGTAACAGTTCAGCCACATTCATATCGGGTGTCCGCCCAAAAAAATATATGTGTACAAAAAAATGACTGTCACACCGGTTTTAACTGGTGCGGCAGTCATTTTTTATTGTAGCTAAAATAAACAACACATTAACCGCCCAAATTGCTTTTTCATGTATTAAGCTACATAAGACGGCTGTCAGAAGCGCTCCCGCAAAAAATGCTGCAAGTATAACAGTAAAACGCAATGCACGCCTTAACGCCTCACTGTCCTTTCTTACAAGTCCCATGTAAAAGCTCTCTGCACACGTTCTCATATTTCCGGTACAGAATACGCTTGCGTATGTATCCTTTGCACCAACCTTTCTAAAGGTGCAGAACTGAAACGCCGCTGACAACGAAATTATCGGATTAACAAGAAAATTAGAAACAGTATCCGGCACAAATCCCACAACAGCAAGCAGAACAAATTCAATGGCAAGCACCTGCTTTTTCCAAAGCCTGTCATCTTCCTTTGCTATTGTATAAAACATATGCCAGCATACAAAAATCCCCAGCCAGAAAGCAATAATTGCTAACGCTGTATGCAGAAGTCCCCAAAAATCCTTCTGCACAAGACGTATAGCAAGAAGTGTAAAATTACCCGTCTGCCCCGTT
>JAGAJD010000024.1 GCA_017626275.1 Lachnospira sp. | reverse complement strand
TTTGGAGTTATCATCATATCCGACCCAGAGGGCAGCAGTGTAATAAGGTGTAAATCCGCAGAACCATTTATCTGTTTCTTTCTGGGTAGTACCTGTTTTTCCGGCTGTCGGCTGATTGGACAGTGCGGCGTAAGTACCTATGCCGTTCTGGGTAACTGACTGTAATGCGCTTGTCAGCAGCCATGAAGTCTGTTCTTTCAATACGGTATGAGTCTCGTTTGCAGAGTTGTCCAAAATCAGGTTTCCTTTATTATCGTATACAGCAGTATAGTAAACAGGTTTTGTATAAACTCCTTTATTGGCTATTGCAGCATAAGCAGCAGTCATATCAATGTTAAGAACACCGAGCGTCATACCACCCAAAGCAAGCGGCTGCACGATATCGTGGTTTCCGTTAATTGCATTTTTTGGAGAAACAAGGGTGCTTATTCCAAATTTCTCAAGGTAGTTAAAACCAACCTGCGGAGTTATAAGTGTAAGCACTTTTACGGCAGGAATATTCTGTGAGCGGTAAAGTGCTTCACGAATACCCATTAATCCGCGGTATTCTCCGGCAGTATAGTTTTTAACAAGCTGTCCGCTTGAGTAATAATACGGAGCATCGTCTATTGCAGTTGCAAGAGTGATTGCGCCTGTATCAAGTGCCGGTCCGTATGCAACCAGCGGCTTGATTGATGAACCCGGCTGCCTTGGAGAGTCAGTAGCTCTGTTTAAGGTACGGTTGCCTGCTTTATCACCTCGTCCGCCTACCAGAACTTTAACATAACCGGTATGCTGATCCATTAATGAAAATGACAACTGCGGCTGAATAACATAGGTGATTGATTCGGCTATAACTGTTTCTCCGTTGCTTGTCATGGCTTCACGATACTGGTCGATGTAGCTCTGTGCCTTGTCTTCATCTGTCAGGGTAAGACTGAAATTATAATCGCCAAGCTCAGTCTGATACCATTTCTGCATACTGGTGTGTGAGTAATTAACAATCTTGCCCTCTGAATTTTTGACGCTGAGTGCATAGCTTATGGAGAACTCAGTTGAATTCGGATAGAAAGAAGGATCGTTAATTGTTGTATCGGCAATTTCCTGCATCGCCATATCCTGTGTGGAATAGACCTGAAGTCCTCCTTTATATATAAGGTTTGTTGCCTGCGTTTCCGTGTAACCTTTCTGTGTCATTAAGTCATCGATGAGCTGTTCAATAAGTGTGTCTACAAAATAAGAATAAGTAGAAGAACCTGTTGAAACATCACGACCCTCGACTCTTGCATATACGTCGTCGGCAAGTGCTTCGTTATAGTCTTCCTGTGTTATATATCCCTGCTCAAGCATATGCCTCAATACCTTATTCTGGCGTTCCTGATTGGAATCAGGATATTTTAAAGGGTTAAGCTTGGTAGGATTCTGTGTTATCGAGGCGATAACAGCACATTCGCTTAAAGTCAGTTCGGAAACATCTTTTCCGAAATAACCGTTGGCAGCAGCCTGTACACCATAGTAACCGTTGCCGAGGTTAATGGTATTAAGGTAATTTTCAAGAATGTCTTCTTTGCTCATATAAGTCTCAAGCTTTATGGCAAGATACTGTTCCTGTACTTTACGCTTGATTTTTTCAATGTCTGTTTCATTGTAGGCATTAAAAACATTATTCTTTAAAAGCTGCTGCGTCAGGGTACTTGCACCCTGTGAAAGTCCGCCGCCGCTTAAGGTATTATAAGCGGCACGCATAATTCCTTTGATATCTATTCCGTTGTGTTCATAAAAACGTTCATCTTCAATCGCAACAAAAGCGTGCTGGAGTTCTAAAGGAACCTGTTCGATATCAACAGAAATTCTGTTAGAACCCGTAGTGGAAAGCGTCTGAATTTCATCGCCGTTATTATCATAAATTTTAGTTGCAAATCCGTCCGGAGATACATCAATAGTAGAGATATCCGGCGCACTCGATATAATTCCCTGTATAGAGCCTAATGCTAAGCATGAGCCTGAAACAACCAGTGCGATAGCAAATATAAGTAAAAATTTAATGGCGAAAACGCCAAGTTTTGTTCTCAATCTTGTAGCGGCGGAATTCAGCAGTTTTTTCTTTTGTTTTATGCCTTGTCTGCCATAATTCATAAAATGTCCTCCTTATTAAGTTCTTAATATTATAGCATAAGAAAGTTAATTTGATAAATAGATAGAAGTTTTGTAGTTTATTTATATAATATAGTAGTTAATCTAAGAAAACATCAGGAGGTTATGCAGGTGAATGTCATTTATGAGAATGGAACGGGCGAGATTGAAGAGAAAAAGTCACGTTTTATTGCCAATGTATATAAAGTGGAAACAGAAGAAGAAGCTGTGAGCATTATTAATGAAGTAAAGAAAAAATACTGGGACGCAAGACATAACTGTTATGCTTATGTAATAGGAGAAAAAAGTGAACTTCAGCGCTTCAGTGATGACGGAGAACCGCAGGGAACAGCGGGAAAACCTATTCTGGAGATTATAACAAAGGGACAAATATATAATTGTCTCATTGTGGTGACAAGATATTTCGGCGGAACTCTTCTTGGAACGGGCGGGCTGATACGTGCTTATCAGGCGGCATCTAAAGCAGGCCTTGACGGCAGTGTTGTGCTTGAAGTTTTTGACGGAGTGAGGGCAGAACTGACGGCAGATTATAACAGCCTCGGAAAAATACAGTATATTTGTGCGGAAATGGGAATAAATACGATTCAGGTACAATATTCTGAAAATGTATATATGGAAATGGTGTCGGATGCAGAAAAATATGAGCAGTTTGTACAGAAAATAACAGATGCATTTTCAGGAAATATTTCCGTTGTTAAAATTGGACAACAGAAATTTGGAAAAAATAAGGAATGTGGCATTGTTCTTTTATGATGTGCGGACAATATGATACAAATGGTAATATATCACAAAAAATGATTTAAAAACTAAAAAAAGTCATTTGGTGTTGTAAAATTAGTGTGAAATTGCACAAAAACTGCGGAATAAATAGTGCATAATTTACATAAAGACGATATATTTTATCTTAAAAAGATATTCGAGAAGTATAAAAAAATTACGGTGATGAAAACTTTGTGAAAAATTTATAATTTGGGAAGCCGCATAAATACAGGGATTTCACAAAAAATTAAAAAAAAGTACAAGAATTGTTCAAAATAGTCTTGTTAAAATTCCACAAAAATGATATTATACTGATGTCAATGGATATTGACAGGG
>JAGAJD010000023.1 GCA_017626275.1 Lachnospira sp. | reverse complement strand
ATTACTTTTACTTTTATTTTGACTCTCAGAATAATGGTAAGAGTGTTTTGTGTTGCTCTGAAAACGGTTGACTGTAAGCTTTGTATGGCTTAACATAATCGGTCTCATGGTGATAAAACACATGAGGCCGATTTTATTTTTCCCGGAGGTTTATTATGATAGTAGCACTCAAATCAACAAGCACAAACGAACAGATAGCACATCTTGAAAATTGGCTCAAGTCAAGAGGTCTCACAGTCCATATCTCACGCGGAGAATATCAGACCGTACTTGGTCTTGTGGGAGATACCTCAAAAATAGATGACGATCTTTTGTCCGGACTCGATATCGTAGAAAAGGTGACGCGCATAAGCGAGCCCTTCAAGAGCGCAAACAGAAAATTCCACCCCGATGATACTATTGTTGAAACTTGCGGTGTGAAAATAGGTGGAGGCAATTTTGCCGTAATGGCAGGTCCTTGCTCTGTTGAAAGCAGGGAACAGCTCTGCAATATAGCCGAAGATGTAAAGAAATCGGGAGCCTCCGTTCTCAGAGGCGGAGCATTTAAACCGAGAACTTCTCCGTATGATTTTCAAGGTCTTAAGGCCGAAGGCATAGAGCTTCTTCTTGAAGCTAAAGGCTTTTCAGATGTTGTTGTATCAATTTTAGACGGAAATGTTGATGTTGTTGTAAACCTTGCAGCGCTTACGGATACACAGAAAGCGCAGATTGAAGATATTGTCAAAAGAAAAACAGGTGTAACTGCCGATAAGATTACAATAAATGTTTGCAATAATCAGCAAAATTGATTATAATAACATATAAGTACATTTGGATAATTAGGAGGTTTATCAATGACGAAAGAGTTTGAAGATAGAGGGAACACTTATACCATACATGAAAATGTCAATATCGGTGAGGTAAGAGTTGCCGATGAGGTAGTTGCAATCATCGCAGGACTTGCAGCCACAGAGATTGACGGAGTTGAATCCATGGCAGGAAACATTACTAACGAGTTAGTAAGCAAGCTCGGAATGAAGAATCTGTCAAAGGGCGTTAAGGTTAATGTAAGCGAATCTTCCGTCTCAGTTGACCTTGCACTTAATATCAAATACGGCTATGAGATTCCTGCTGTATCAAAGAAAGTTCAGGAGAAAGTGAAATCTGCGATTGAGACAATGACAGGCCTTGAGGTTTCAGTTGTAAATATTAAAATCGCAGGTGTCAACATTGATGCTGAATAATTTATCAGGCTTAAGACAGATATGGCTTATGCTGTATCTGTCTAATTATTTTTGTAAAACTGAAACATTACCGTGGAAAGGATAATAGATAATAATGACCAGATCTACAATGAGGGAACACATATTTAAGCTGCTTTTCCGTGTTGAATTTCATGATTCACACGAGCTTGAGGAACAGATACGGCTTTATATGAACGAACTTGAAACGATAAAAGATGACGATTTAAAATATATTACCGAAAAAACATTAAGTATCGCAGAGCTTATTCCTGAAATAGATGATAAAATCAACAATGTTTCAGAGGGCTGGCCTGTAAACAGACTTGGAAAGGCAGAGCTTGCCATTATGCGTCTTGCAGTCTATGAAATGCTTTACGATGAAGATATTCCAACAGGCGTTGCAATTAACGAGGCAGTTGAACTTGCAAAAAATTACGGCTCAGACAGCGCACCGTCATTTATCAATGGTGTTCTTGCAAAGCTGACCAAATAGAACGGAGTAATTTATATGGCGGGAGTATATACGGTTGCTCAGATTAATTCTTACATTAAGAATATGTTCCGTCAGGATTTTGTCCTTAGCAGAATTTCAGTTAAAGGCGAAATATCCAACTGCAAATACCATACCTCAGGACATATTTATTTTACCTTAAAGGACAGCGATGGCGTTTTATCTGCCATCATGTTTGCAGGTAATGCAAAAACACTCGGCTTTCGTCTTGAAAACGGTATGCAGGTCATTGTGAGCGGCCGTGTTGATGTTTATGAACGTGACGGCAAATACCAGCTATATGCATCGGAAGTAGAATTAGACGGACTTGGTGATTTATACAAAAAATTTGAACAATTAAAGCAGTCCTATGAGGAAATGGGGTATTTCAGTGCCGAATATAAAAGACCGATTCCCGCATTTTCAAAAAAAGTGGGGATTGTAACCTCTCCTACGGGGGCGGCTATTCAGGATATTATGAATATATCATATAGAAGAAACCCTTATGTTTCACTTATTCTTTATCCTGCACTTGTTCAGGGCGAGTCTGCGGCATTAAGCATTGAGCAGGGAATAAAATGTCTTGATGCATTGGGGCTTGATGTAATAATTGTAGGCAGAGGCGGAGGCTCTATTGAAGATTTGTGGGCATTTAACGAGGAAATTGTAGTTGAAGCCATATTTGAGGCTAAAACGCCGATTATTTCTGCCGTAGGACATGAGACAGACTTTACCATTGCCGATTTTGTGGCTGATTTGCGTGCTCCTACACCGTCTGCGGCGGCAGAGCTTGCCGTGTGTGACATTTCCCTGATAGAAGCACAGATAGACGACTGCCTTAAAAGAATTAATCTGGCAATGGAGCACAGGCTTGAAAATTATCGTCATACACTTCAAAGATATGAAATGCAGCTTAAGTATTTAAATCCTGTCACACAGATTGAGGACAAGCGTCAGCATATGATGACTCTTGAAGAACGCATGCAGCAGGCTATGTTTCAGCTTCTGGCTAAGAAACGGCACCGCATGGAACTGCTGGCTGTTAAGCTTGAGGGCTTATCACCTCTTCAAAGCTTAAGTCAGGGATACGCTTATGTCGAACATAATGACGGCAGACGAATTTTAAGTGTTTCCGATATAAAGAAACAGGATACTATGAATATTTATTTTAAGGACGGAACAGTAACAGCACAGGCTTTGGAGGTACACAATGGCAAAATCACAGACGCTTGAACAATCCTTTGAAAAACTGGAAGAAATTATAAGGCAGCTTGAAGATGATAATATTTCGCTTGATGATTCCTTCAAAAAATATAATGAGGGTATCAAGCTTATTAAAAGCTGCAACCAGCAGCTAGATAAAGTGGAAAAACAGATTGTTGTTTTAAATGATAAAGAGGGTATACAGGAATGAATTTTGAGGAAGAATTAAACATAAAAACATCAGAAATCAACTCAATTATAGCTGATTATCTTCCAAAAGAAACAAAATATCAGCTGAGAATTACAGAGGCAGCCAATTACAGCGTAAATGCAGGCGGAAAGCGTATTCGCCCAATGCTTTTAATGGAAGTATATAAGCTGTGCGGCGGAAATGACTTGAATAAAATAAAAGCTTTTATGACAGCCTTGGAATGTATTCATACTTATTCACTGGTACATGACGATTTACCGGCAATGGATAATGATGATTACAGAAGAGGCATGCTTACCACTCATAAAAAATATGGTGAAGATTTCGGTGTACTGGCAGGAGATGCATTACTTAACTACGCTTACGAATTAATGCTTCATGATATGGACAATACAGAATCTTCCGAAGATTTAAAGAGAGCAGTTAAAGCCGCAGATATCATTGCACGCAAGGCAGGTATTTACGGAATGGTTGGCGGTCAGTCATTGGACGTATATCTTACCGGAAAGCCTATGAATGAAGATGAGCTTGATTTCATTTTCCGCTTAAAGACAGGTGCTCTGATTGAAGCAGCATTTATGGCAGGTGCTACTCTTGCAGGCGCAGATGATTTAACGGTAACAGAGCTAGAAAAAGCCGGGGGATTAGTAGGTGTAGCTTTCCAGATTCAGGACGATATTCTTGATATTACAAGTACGCAGGAAGTTTTGGGAAAGCCAATACGAAGCGATGAAAAAAATCATAAGACAACTTATGTAACATTATACGGATTTGAAAAAGCAAAGGCAGACGTAGCCGAAATGTCTGACAAAGCTTTAACAATCATTAAAAATACCGGGGATAACGAATTTCTTGAACAATTAATTTGCAGGCTAATAAACAGGAAAAAATAATAATACTGTTTCTGCAAATGGAGGTTGCATATGATACTTGAAAAGATTAATAAGCCAAATGATATTAAAAATTTAGAGCCTATTGAATATAACCAGCTTGCAGATGAAATCAGACAGTTTTTAATAGAAAATATCAGTAAAACAGGAGGACATCTTGCCTCCAACTTAGGTGTCGTGGAATTAACCATGGCACTCCATATTGTGTTTAATCTTCCGCAGGATAAATTAATATGGGACGTAGGACATCAGTCCTATACACATAAGATTCTTACCGGAAGAAAAAATCAGTTTGAGCAGCTTCGCAAATTTGGCGGAATGAGCGGATTTCCCAAACGCAATGAAAGCCATTACGACGCATTTGACACAGGGCACAGTTCTACTTCCATTTCAGCGGGACTTGGATATGTATGTGCAAGAGACATAAAAAAAGAACATTACAATGTAATCTCCGTAATCGGCGACGGTGCATTAACGGGAGGCATGGCATATGAAGCCCTTAACAATGCTTCACAGGTCAAGGGAAATTTTATAATTGTATTAAATGACAATAATATGTCAATCTCTAAAAATGTGGGCGGTGTTTCCAAAATGCTCGGCGATATCCGCGCCTCCGACTCTTATTATGATTTAAAAGAGGGCGTTACAAATACCCTGTACAAGATACCTATGGGCGATGTATTAGTTGACAAAATCAAAAAGACTAAGACTAATTTAAAGCAGTTTATTGTGCCTAACCAGATGTTTGAGGGTATGGGAATCACTTATTTAGGACCTGTAAACGGTCATGATATTGAAAAGCTGATTAAAATATTTAAGGTTGCCAAAAGAATCGACCATGCCGTACTTGTTCATGTCGTGACGCAGAAAGGACATGGATATAAACCGGCGGAACGCAATCCGAGCAAATTCCACGGGATTGCACCTTTTGACATCAAAACGGGAAAAGTATTATCCGTACCGTCACAGAAAAGCTATTCGGAAGTATTTTCCGAGGCTATATGCAGGATTGCAAAAAATGATCCGAAGGTTACTGCAATTACGGCTGCCATGCCTGACGGAACCGGTCTTTCCAAATTTTCAAAATGGTATCCTGACCGTTTCTTTGATGTCGGAATTGCGGAAGCCCATGCCGTTACATTTTCGGCTGGACTTGCAGCAGGCGGTTTAAAGCCGGTCTTCGCAGTTTATTCATCATTTCTGCAGAGAGCTTATGACCAGATTCTTCATGATGTCTGTATACAGCAGCTCCATGTAGTTTTTGCGATTGACAGGGCAGGACTTGTAGGAAGTGACGGCGAAACACATCAGGGTATTTTTGATTTGTCATTTCTTGCGACAATTCCGAATATGACCATATTTGCTCCTAAAAACGCATGGGAGCTTGAGGCAGGACTTGAATTTAGTCTGGAACAGTACAACGGGCCATTCGCAATACGCTATCCGAGAGGCAGTGCCGTTATGGATTTTGAGGAATTTAATCAGCCTATCGTTCTTGGCGAATCGGAAATTATGTATTATGAAAAAGATATCCTTCTTATGGCAGTAGGAAATATGGTTGCCATTGCAGACAATGTACGGAATAATTTAAAGCAAAAGGGATATAATGTAAGCTTAATCAATGCGAGATTTATAAAGCCGTTAGACGAGTCAACTATTTTTAAATCAAGCAGAGAGCATAAATTATTTGTTACTATGGAAGAAAATGTAATTTCAGGCGGTTTTGGCGAATCTGTCTGCCAGCTTGTATCTGAACTACAGCTTCCGATTAAAGTCCTTAACATTGCTCTTCCTGATGATTATATTGAACATGGAAGTGTAGATATTTTGAAATGTGAGGCTGGAATTGATGCGGAAACAGTGACGGAACGTATCATTTCATTTTACGAAAACAGTATTAAATACTAACAGAAAGGAATGTCATGGCAAAGGAACGTTTAGATGTTCTGCTTGTATCAAGAGGACTGGCAGAATCAAGAGAAAAGGCAAAAGCTATTATAATGTCAGGCAATGTGTATGTTGACGGTCAAAAAGAAGATAAGGCAGGTTCTAATTTTTCTCCCGAAGCAGTTATCGAGGTTCGTGGAAATACTCTGAAATATGTGAGCCGGGGCGGTTTAAAGCTTGAAAAGGCTATGGAAAATTTTGATGTAACCTTAGATGGAAAAATATGTATGGACGTAGGTTCTTCTACCGGAGGTTTTACTGACTGTATGCTGCAAAACGGAGCCATAAAGGTATATTCCGTAGATGTGGGACATGGACAGCTTGCATGGAAGCTGCGCAATGACGAACGTGTTGTATGTATGGAAAAGACAAATATCCGCTATGTAACACCGCAGGATATTGCCGACAGAATCGACTTTGCAAGTATTGATGTTTCATTTATTTCACTTACAAAGGTATTAGGCCCGGTAAAAGAGCTTCTCACCGACAACGGACAGATTGTCTGTCTGATTAAGCCGCAGTTTGAAGCCGGACGTGAAAAGGTTGGAAAACACGGCGTTGTAAGAGACAGCGCAGTACATCTTGAAGTTATTGAAAAAGTAATTGAGTTTGCCGTTTCAACAGGCTTTGAGGTATTAAACCTTGAATTTTCACCGGTCAAAGGGCCTGAAGGAAATATCGAATATCTTTTACATTTATTAAAGCATACTGAAGGAACCTATGATACTATTCCATTCAACGCTGCTGAAGTTGTAAATAAAGCTCATGAAACATTAGACTGACATTGGAAAGTGAAACTAAGTTTATGAAAAAATTTTATATCATAACCAATAAAGTAAAAGATCCTGACTATCAGATTACTGAACAGATTGCCTCATTTCTGCGAAGTAACGGTGCGGAATGTATCTGTCAGCGACCTGACAGCCGGGTTACAAACACAAGATACCGCTATACCAATGCCGACGAAATTCCAAAGGATACCGAATGTATAATAGTCTTAGGCGGCGACGGCACTTTAATTCAGGCGGCACGTGACGTAAACGATACAAACATTCCTCTGCTCGGAGTTAATATAGGAACACTCGGATATCTTACCGATGCCGATATGAATACTGTATACGATTCCTTAAACAATTGT
>JAGAJD010000269.1 GCA_017626275.1 Lachnospira sp. | reverse complement strand
CTGTCATAAAAAACTCTTAAGTTTTGTGTGAACTCTTGGTTCACTGACAAGAACTCTGCACTGTTTATTTTTCAATGTTCAGCGCTGCCAAAAGCGACAGCTTTATTATATTACCACACTTATTATTGTTTGTCAACACTTTTTTCAAACTTTTTTTAATTTTTTTCAAAAAATTTTTTTCTTCCTATTATATAGGCGTATTAACTATCTTTTGATTCCTCTCCAATACTTTTTTCCCTCTCCAGGAAAAAGCACGGCTTCCATACAATCTCTTAAACTCACTGCCAGAAAGTTCGGTGTCAATTACTAAATCGGTAATCAGGTTTTCACCAAACTCCTCAATATCGGTTACTGCCAGGTTATGATTATGTGGACATACCTCCTGGCAAATATCACAGCCCCAGATAGTCTTTGCCTTTCGCATGGCATTTTTTTCTACTTCCGAAAGCTCTCCTTTTCTCTGGGTTATGTATGAAAGGCACTTACTCTCGCAAAAACTGCCATCAGACAAAGCCCCCAACGGGCAGGCAGAAACACATTTTCCACACTCTGCACATTTATTATTATTCGGCGAATCTACAGGGAGTTCACAATCAGTTATAATGTATCCTATGAAAAAATAACTTCCCAGCCTTTCGTTTATTGCCATTCGGTTTCTCCCAAAAAATGCAAGTCCTGAAAGCTTGGCAAGAAGTCTCTCATTCAGCATGCCTGTATCTGCAAAGGCTTCTGCTGAAAATCCTTTTTCTTCGAGCAACCTGCAAATAGATTCCATTTTCTGTATTGTTACCTTATGGTAATCCGCTCCCTGAGCATATCTTGAAATATTACCTTTTTTTGCCCCATTATAGTAATTGAATGCGCAGACAATTATACTTTTCTTTCCTGACAGGTCATAGTTATTTTCAGCACAAAAAGAGGCTTTTTCTAAAAGCCCCTTTGTTTTTTCTGCATAATCACTTGTGCTGCAAATTCCAACAGCAGAAATTTTCTGCTCTGCTGCCAGATTTAAAATTGCTTCTTTCATAGCACGCTGTCAATCATATCTGCATAATCATCTGCAGAGTGTGCGCCCACCATTTTTTCAACAGGTTTTCCGTCTTTAAAAAGTATTACTGTAGGAATAGAAACAACAGCGTATTCTGCAGCCAAAGAGCCCTCCTCATCCACATTCACTTTGCCTACAACAATTTTTCCTTCATATTCCTTTGCAATCTGATCAATTACAGGAGATACCATACGGCAAGGTCCGCACCAGCTTGCCCAAAAATCCACAAGCACAGGTTTGTCCTGCATTATTATCTCGTCAAAATTTGCTTTTGTCAGTTCTTTAACCATATTTTGCCTCCTTATTATAATGGCTTGTATTCAGGCATTGTACTATATAGATTGTTTATACCGCCTGTAGAGAAACCTTTGGTTGTAAACTCCTGATTCTCAACAAAACAATCTCCATCGTAGTAATAATTTCTGACTTCTCTGTCATTTCCGCTGAAGATATATAGTGTTATAATTGGGGTCATAACACCCTTTATATATGCTTCGTTAACTTCTGCATACACATAGCCCTGTAGTCTTTCTGAGAACAAGTTATATGCTCCGTCATTATTGCCATCTGCGTCCTTGTCAACAATTACCGCCAATGTCCAGTACTGCGAATCATCCCACAACATTTCACCATTTTCATTCTGTGCAGATGTGCCAAGAACTATTCTGTCCTGTGCCTCGCCGGCTGTAAATCTATAATTAAAGTCGCCCAGAATAGTCCATTCGTTTGTCATTTCAAGAGTCTGTGTAAACGGAATTTTTGTCTGAATCTCTCCACCTTCCGTTTCTTCTTCCTCAGGGTCATTTGTTTCAATCTGCGGGAATGGTGCAGGTGTCTGTGTACTGCCTCCGGAGCTTCCGCTTGGTGTTATAAGATCAGCTGCTCTTTGACAACCTGTCGCTGTAAGTAAAATTCCCATCATTAACAATACGCTTAAAATCTTTTTCATTTCTCAGTTACCCCCTGATTATATATCAATATACTTTTGTTCTTCTTTTTTTATTATTGCCCTGCCACAGGTAAGCTCTGTGCAATCTGCAACAAACTTTTCAATCTGTTCTTTTTTGAGACATACGCGAAAAGTTACTTCATTATCATACACCGTGTCTTCAAGAATATATCCGTCTTCTTGAATCATATACTGCATCTTACCCACCAAGGTGTAGTCCACCTTGACTGATACTATATCACATAGAACACGTGTTATGATTCCTGCCGCCAGTAGACCTTCACGGCAAGCCGCTCCATATGCATGAACAAGTCCACCCGTTCCTAAAAGTGTTCCGCCGAAGTATCTCGTCACAACCACCGCAACATCCACAAGCCCCTCTTTTCGGATTGTGTCTAAAACCGGCATTCCTGCAGTTCCGCCGGGTTCACCGTCATCCGAATAACGGAAGATATTATTTTCGTCTATTACATAAGCATAGACATTATGGGTTGCATCACTGTATTTTGAGCGCATCTCTGCAAGAAAGCTTTGCGCTTCTTCGTCGGAAGTCACCGGTCTTACCGTAGAAATAAACTTTGATTTTTTCTCCACTATCAGGGCTTCGCCCGAAGACTTTACCGTTTTATAACATTCTTTTGTAGAAATATTTATCAACTCACTTCTGTTACATATTCCTTAAGATTTTCATAGGTACTGCTGTCTGCTAAAAGTCGCATCCTGGTTCCTTCCGCTGTATATTCCTCGGACAGGATTTTCTGT
>JAGAJD010000268.1 GCA_017626275.1 Lachnospira sp. | reverse complement strand
TTTATCAAGCTGCTTCCTTAAATTGCCGAAAAGCTTTCCAAACAATCCCGGATTGTCCTTGATCTCTTCAATGTCAAACTTTGACATAATCTTTGTGAGTGTATTAAGCATTTCGTTTGTATCATCTAACTGAGACATATTCATACTGCTTAACACTACATCGGAAGCCTTAGAAATCTCCTCTGCTGCCTTTGCTCCAAAGGATACTATTGTCTCCATATTGTCAATCTCGATAGTGCTGACTAACGCATCTACCTCCGGTGAATTAACAAGTTCAGCATTTATCTGCTCTCTGTCAGCCACGATATCATACTGCTCAACCACCTCAATTTCATTCTTTACCTCCGGCGCAGTTACCGGCTGCTGTGTTGATGTCCTGCTAAAATCTAACCCCATTATTTTCCTCCATTCCGAACCTGCAATTTGTAATTTGTTCTCTGTTTAATTTTATCGTTTAAAAATATTCTTCCACGAACGCTGAGGTGCAGACTGTACAACCGTAAAATCAGGCGTCTGCAAATCATATATATATTCGCCAATCTGGTGTTCCTCCATAATATGTCCGTTAAAATATTTTTCAACACTCTGATAGCCTGTCGGAACAAAAAATACAACATCAAATCCAATAAGATTTAAAAATGCCGTAAAAATGCTGTCCTCCAGTGAAATGACACGCTCTGTCGTGTTAATATAAATCAGCTTAGGATTCTTTTTGGTAAAATCAAATTTCTGGATTCGCCTTATAATATCTCTGTTCATATTAAGAACAACTGATATAATCGTGTATTCCGTTCCGTTTTCAAATGTTCCTTTTATAAGCTTCTGCTCTATCAATAACTGCAGTTTATCGAGTATATGCTCCTGCATTTCCTCCCTTAAAAAACCATACTGATAGCATGAATGTGACTTTATCTTATCTCTTTGCAGCCTGCCGTTTTTAAAAAAGCCTGCCGCATAAGGCTTCACCGGATTGTTGTCAGTACCCGAAAGAAACGGTGCGTGTCTGATAACAAGTGTATCGTCTGTAATTAATGACTGTACTTTTTCCCAATACCGTGCAACATTTCCATCTTTTACTCCCGATACCTTTGCAAATATAACGGGAAGATTTACTGTATTTTCCACCGTACTGAAATTCGGGCGGTATTTAACCTCCTGGTCCCACAAAATCGCAATCTCTTCATACATCGTGCGGAGTGTGACAGAAACTGCTCTACTGTACTGCTGATTCCTATAAATTCCCGAATCCTGATACATTATTGAATCCAGTTCACGCTCTGCATGATATGCCGCAGTAGCCATATGAAGCTGCGTATTATCACAGGGAAAGTGCTCTGCTTCCAAAGATTCCGTCTCATTTCTCTCATATAATAAAGAGTCGCAAAGGCAGCACCTGACATTAAGATTCGGTACAAGAATCAGTACGTCAACAGGAAGCCTTGCCAGAAAACGCATAAACAGCGCTTCATTTTCATTCTTACAGCCGCCAAAATATATAAAACATGCTATTTCCGGCTGATGCCAGTTATTAAAAAGCTCTGACCTGTAACGTCTAAACCAGCACAACAGGTATACCGCTTTATTAGTAAGGCGGTTAAGATTCATGCCCTCTTTTTTTGACTCCTCTAACATTATATCAATGAATACTTTATTTATCAATCTTTGTAATTGTATATTTGCGGAATATTGTATATATCCTGATAAATGCTTAAGCATTTGCTCCTGATTAGCGTACTGCCTGCGCTCAATCGCATTAATCTCTTCCATTGACGGAACAGGAAGCTTATTATCTATAATAACTACTCTTCGTCTGTTACCCTTAAGCTCTAACTGGAACTGATATAATTCATTCATATATGTGAGCTTATCCCACACTCCGTTTATTCTGCAAAAACAGTTATAAAACAAGTCAGGCTGTCTTCCTCTTGACTGCACACTCTGCAAAAAATCCTCCAGACCTTTGCCTTTAATCCACGCATTAGTACAGTTAGAAATACCCGGCTCCTCCCCATACAGCATTTTGCGCTCATGCTTTTCTTCAATTCCCTGCTTCAAGCTGTCAAGCTTAAACCCGTCAGGAAACGGAGTTATCTTATCCTCACTGTAACATTCCGATAAACGTGACGCAGGGTCAAGCTTTAGGTAGCCTGAATCCCCATCATGCTGAAGCAAAACGATATCACAGCCTGCCGCAGACAATATATTGAAAAATTTAAGTTCATAATTACTTATGCTGCCCTCATATAGAATCTTCGGAACCTGTTCATCTCCAAGCCTGTTGATTATTCTCTCAAATTTGTAATAGAACCAGCACATAAACTTGATATACGCATTTTTAAGCATATTTTCATTTTTGCCCTCTTTTCGCATACAATCAAGCGTATCGTACATAGAGCCTGCAACATACTCTCTCTGGCGTTCTTTTAGACGCGGCAGCCATTTTTTCAGGCTGAATGTAAGAAATCCCATACTGAGCTGAAAATCCGTTCCCATCATTTCCTCGTAATATGCGAGATTATTCTCATCGGGATTTTGAATTTTCCCCTCAATTACAACTCCAAACAGCCTTGCCGCCTCATAGTATTGTATTAAAAATTTTTCTACATTTTCACTATATCCGTTAATCCTGTAAAAATACACGCCTCTCTCACGGCGCTTGTCAAGTTCAAGAAAATAATCATTCAGATTTTGAAGTGTTTTGTGTTCAAACATAAGCTTTTAATTTCACCTTTAATATCTGTTATCAAACAATCTTAAGTTTTTCGATTATACCATTTTTTCACATTTTATTCAAGACTGCAAAAATCATACAAATCCTCGGATAAAATCATTGATAAATTCATACCTGACAGCCAGATTGATATTCTGTCCGCTGTCAATTCCTGCAGTGCTTATTCCTATAACCTCGCCGTACATATTAAGCACTGCACCCCCGGAGCTTCCATGCGAAATCGGTGCTGTAAACTGAATCATATCGACATCATCAATCTTGCGAAATCCCGAAATAATACCGTCAGAAACGGAATTAAACAGTCCGAGCGGACTTCCGATAGCTACAACCTTCTGCCCTCTTACAAGCTTCTTTTCCCCATGATAGACATAAAGGGGCTTTAACTGCCTGTCAATGCGTATGATTGCCAAATCAAGCACAGGGTTATATTTAATGACCTCATCAGTCTGATAGACCGCTTCATCATCTTCTATACGGACAGAATAAAATCTTCCTCCGCTTGCAACATGGTTGTTTGTAAGAATATACCCGTCTTTTCCAATCATTATACCCGAACCGGTTCCAATAACTTCTCCCTTTTCATCATGGATTGCTATCATAACGACAGATGCGGCCAGTAACGCCAGCTCTTCAAATTCCAGCTCTTTTTTCTCGCTATTATTACCTGCCTTTGGCTGTACTCTCTGCACAGACTGCAATACTACGGGCTTTGGCTGTATTCTTTCCGTTTTTTGTGCTGCCTTTTCTGACCTGTATTCCTCTGCACAGTATTTAGAAATCTCACATTCCGTAAACGAACCAAGCACTATGGTCTTAGATAACTGAAGCTGTTTTAACGGTTCTTCAATATCAAGCTTTGACTGCAGCATTAAAACATCAATGCCAAGCTGTGTAAGCAGATAACAAAACAAATACTCCTGCCTTTTACGGACATTATGTACAACAAATTTCATTGAAAGCTTTGGATTCCAGTGTGTTGTCAACACTGCTGCCGTCTCGTCAAACCAATACATAAGCTTTACTGCGAAATTTTTTTCTATCGACTCACTTATATTTTCCGATTCGTTTTTAAGCATATTTACAACACGGGCAAACGATGTTCCCAAAACTTTTGGAAATTCCCCCGCTGTTTCTGTTCTTCTTAAAACTGCCTTGGTTCTTCCACTGTCAACCCAGTTATTATAAAAATCCGTGTATGTCTGTATCTGCTCCATAGGAACAGCTCCCGGAAGCTCATTCACCCTATTATATCTGCACTGCCCGGCAAACATTCGCTCTGTAAGCGTCCGGTCCATTTTTCTGACATCTTCAGACAGGCTTTTTCCCGCCCCGACTGCACGCATAAAATACACATCTTTGCACTCTCTGTTGACACCGCCCTTAATATTGGTAAATGCCTCAAGCGAGAAAACATCCATCACATTATATCTCGTTGTAAAATTTTCATATTCCATTCTTATCTCCCGCACTTAACAAAATTTATGAAATTATTATACTATAATTTCCATCAAATAGCTATTCTTTTGCTTCATAAAATGATATAATGCGTAACAGTTTGTTGCTGTGAACAGCAGCAACAGTTTAGCAAAAGGGGGAGACTCATGAAAAATTCAGCAGTTTACTACGGCGTCGGTCCACTTTTATACTGCCCTGCAAACAGTACAAAAATTGTCAGATACTTAATGCAGGAAAAATTCGGCACGCAATATTCACTTGCTCTTTGTCTTGAAGATACAATAAATGATGACTTTATCGAGGAGGCTGAAATACAGCTTGTTCACACTATGACCGATTTATTTCATCTTAAAGATAAAGAATTTTTTATTCCTAAAATATTTATAAGAGTGCGCAATCCCGAACAAATTACTACTCTTACAGGCAGAATGGGAGATGCAGCTGACCTTATTACAGGGTTTATTATTCCTAAATTTTCTCTTGAAAATGCCGACCGGTATATTGATAAAATTATATATATGAACACTATATACAAGCGCCCGGTTTATATGATGCCTATTTTGGAAAGTCCTGAAATAGTCCCGCCGCAAAGCAGAATAAATGTTTTGTATGCTTTAAAGGAAAAGCTTGATTCCATAGAAGAACATGTATTAAATATACGTGTGGGAGGCAATGATTTGTGCCATTTGTTCGGTTTCCGCCGCCACAGCAGCGAATCAATTTACCAGATAAAACCAATCGCAGATATATTTTCGGATATTGTGACAATCTTTGGAATGGATTATGTGCTTTCAGCACCCGTATGGGAATATTACAACGGTGACGGCTGGGACAGCGGTCTCGCAGCAGAAATACAGCAGGATAAGCTCTGCGGTTTTGTAGGAAAAACAGTTATCCACCCTAATCAGATTCCTGTTGTAAATAAATGCTACAAGGTTTCCGAAAAAGATTACAAAGATGCGAAAGCTATCTTAAACTGGGACAGCAAATCGGAATCACTGGTTGCAGGCAGTGTCGATAAAGAACGCATGAATGAATACAAGGTTCATTCCAACTGGGCAAAAAAAATTCTTATGCTTGCAGAAGTTTACGGAACAGAATAATAAAAATGTGCCGCAAGGCGTACCACAAAAGCACAATCCGCTTCAAAACGTGATTGTGCTTTTATTCATATTAATCACACATAGCTATAATTTATGTGTCAGCCATACTTTTAATTATTCCGCATGCCTTATAATGCTTTAGCGGAAACATTGCGACAGGTACATTTTTTTCCTCAGCAAGTCTTATAATATGCGCCAGTTCAGGATTTCCTGCGTCCTCCGGTCTGATAAGTATCTTCCACGGAACACGCCTTAAAAGCACTCTCGTAGTCTCCCCTATTCCCGGTTTCACAAGATTTATATCCGTAATACCAAAAGTTTTCGCAATATTCTCTACCTCTTCTATTCCATATCCATTGACAGAATTTTCACAAACCGCATTTTTCTCTTTAAATTCCGACTCTATTGCCTCAATAAATGCATACGACAAATCTGCGTCCTTCAATTCTTCGTAATATACTGCCCCGTGAAAATCATTTTTTCCAATAATATCATCTCTCAAAAATGTTCTGCTGATAAGCCCCGATACAGTACAGTTAAGACACGAGCTTGGAATAAGAATGTCATTATGTGTGCCGCACAAATCCGTCACATTGGCAGGGTCTGCAAGCACCGCAAGCTCCGATGAAACACCTTTATATGACGCAACGGCTTTTTTCAGTTCTCCCAAAATAGCACCCTTACCAATCCAGCCGTCTACAAACAGCAGATTTTCAGGATTATAACGGTCAAGAAGATATTTAACGGCATTGTCATCTATTCCCTTACCCCTGATAATTGAAATTGAATAATGGGAAACATTAATGTGATATTTTTTCATGATATAATGCTTCAACAGTATTCCTGCCGGAATCCCTGCTCTTGCAAGCGAGACAAGAACAACCTGACTGCCTTTTTTATCAATAATCTTATCAGCCAGCCTGCCAACTGCCTCTGCCGTAGGCGCAGCATAATTTTTTAACGCCTCCTTATAAGCCTCCATATATTTCGGAGTAGGTACATATTCAATGGGAAGCATTTCACAGTAATGCTTTCCTGCCTGTATTAGCCGCTCCCGTTCCTGTGTTGACTGCGGTTTTACAAGTCCCGTAATATCTTTTAATAAAAGAGTAACGTCCTCTTCTCTGTATGAACTTCTCATTAACCTTTCCACCTTACCATATATATTTCGGAATTGCCGCCGCTCTCCAACGCATTAAGAAGTGAGTTTCTTCCTTTCTTAGTTATCTGTGCGTCAGTCACGACAACAACAATGTCGTAAGCACCAATATCATAAATAAATGTTTTTCTGTCCTCGTCATACAGACTTACAAGCTCATATCTTTCATGAAGAGGATATGTGCTTTCACTGCACACTGCAATAGGACTTCTGGTCGTCGAATGACTTCTCACAACATTTCCAAGCTCCTCAAGGCACTTTCCGACATACAATGCAGGATACATGCACTCCTCCGTTCCAACAACAAGAATCCTTTTTCCGCCTGACGGACAAATACTGCTTATAAGCTCTCTGCTAAGCCTGCCGCACGCTTCGCCGTAATCCCTTCCGCCATTTAACCGCCTTGTATTCATACAGCCTGAAATTTCACTGTCATAAACATTTCCATGATATTCACTTATATCGGCGGCATGATATTTTCCGTCTGCACTGTATTTTTCTGCTGCTGCCGTATATGCTTCATGGTTAGTCTTTACAAGATAATGAAGCGGTACTTGTCTTTGCTTATATTCAGCAAGCGACGCCTCATTCATTCCGTTCAGCAGTGATGCAACTGCAAATTTTACTTTATTCGGATACGTTTTATCAATCAAATCCATAATCTTGCAAATTGTATTACCTGTCGTTACCTCGTCCTCAACAAATATAATCCTGTCCGTCTCATCAATCACCTTATCCAAATCAGTCTTAACTAACCTCTGTTCCATGGCATGACTGTGCGACTCTTCAAAATATAAATATTCCACCCCCTCAATATTTTCTCTTGTCGTATGCATATAATTGCACTCAAGCTTTACCGCAAGTGCTGCACCTATCGCTGTTGCCGTCTCTGCAAACCCGACCAGCAGAATCTTTTCATTTTCATATGACATACCTATCTGCCCAGCGAGACTTTCAAACATGGTGACCGCCTCTGTCGGACTGACCGGAATATGTTTTCCCTGCAAAGGATTTACTACCAGATATGAACGTTTATCATTATTTTCTCTTTTTGCAATTTTTGCTAATTGTTGTTCTGTATACATCTTAACTTCCATTTCTATATTCTCATTATTCTTATAATAAATATATCAAAAATATCACTTTCTTGCAAATTATTTACTATTGTTTAAATTTTCTTTTACATTTTTAAAATTTCGTTCGTTTTTTAATAAGTTTGCTAAAATTTTATGTAAATTTTCCACAAACCATTGCATTGTGAAAAAATATCAAATATAATTAGTGTATTGTAATTATGTGCTTGTTAACAAAACGCTAACTTGTGGAGGTTAATTATCGTGAAAGAAGATTTAAGTGAAATTACCATTGAACAAATCTGTACCATGATCGATTTGCTTAA
>JAGAJD010000267.1 GCA_017626275.1 Lachnospira sp. | reverse complement strand
AGATAAGGGTCTACCTTCTGCTGTAAGTCACCGGGAAGGAAGCCCAGTTTCTCACCCGCTTCAACGGCGGGTCGGGTCAGAATTATTCTGTTTATTTCCTTGGCTCTGAAAGCCTTTACCGCCATCGCAACAGCAAGATAAGTCTTACCTGTTCCCGCAGGTCCAAGTCCAAACACAATCATTTTGTTACGAATCAAATCAACATATTCCTTCTGCCCCAATGTCTTCGGCTTTACAGGCTTTCCCGTTATTGTTCTGCAAATTATATCAGAATCAATCTCCAGAATCGCCTCTTCTTTTTCCTCAAATGAAAGCGACAACGCATAATCAACATTCTGCTCTGTAATCTGATTACCTCTTCTTGCAAGCTCTATCAGATTGTTAAGAACGCCGACTGCCCTTTTTACCGCCACATCTGCGCCTATAACCTTGATATCTGAATTTCTTGCTATGATAGTCACCTTTAATGTTCTCTCAATCTTTTTTGCAAATTCATCAAACTGTCCAAACACAGCACTACTGTATTGTGTCGGTAAATCAACGATAGATTCAATCACACTCATGTACTATTCCGTTTCCTCATTTCCTTCAATTACGGTCATGGTTATATCTGCATACGCATATGCCGGAACATCTGCCACAATCACACCCGACATTTTATACTCCGAACCGTTGTTATTTATTTTAACACTATTATCTATTATTTGCACTTTATTTTCAATCAAATCAAGCAAATATCTGTTAAATTTTGAAACAAGAACCTGATTTGCCTCCTCCTCCGTATAAATCTGACTTCGCATTTCATATTCAAGATATTCCTTTTTCCCTTTTCTAAGAGGCAGATAAAAACTGTCTGTAAGCTTTAACACCGAGCTGTCCGTAACTGTATCTGCCTGATTAAATTTCATAAAGCTGAATCCAACCTCAATATCATTGTCAGCAACGCCAAAAATCCATTTTGTAATTTTCCTCCCCGTATAATGCTTATACTCATATTCATAACCCAGTGTCTCCTCATAAGGAATTTCCATGCGAATCATAATATCCGCATCAGCGCTTGTATATTTCTGATTTATCACCTCACCCGAATCATTGCGCACATCTACTATCCCGGACACCAGAATTTGTCCTGCCGTCACAGAATCCCCCTTTTTTACTTTTGGCGTTCCGGTACGGGTAACGATAGAGCTTACTATGCCGTCTTTTTCCGCAACTATGTCTCTTTGCTCACTTGCAAAACCTTCCGTTTCTTTTGCTCCGTCATTTTCCTTAATGTGGACAATCAGCCTTGTTCCGCTGATTTCAGCCGACACCCACGTAATATCCGAATACTCATTACGCAAAGAGGCTTCAATCCCGTCACAGTCAACCTCCTTAATCTTCATTCCCGAATGAACCTGAAGCGTCGCAAGATATTTTATCAGACTGCTGCTAGTGTATTTATAATTCCCCGTAAAAGAAACGTCCCATATATATAATCCGCAAAAATACAAAACCAGACACGCAGCCGCAATCCCTATCAGAAACGAATAATGCTTGCGATATTTAAACAGCAAAAAACGTACTCCGTGACGTTTTGATATTCTCACTGTTGTTTTCGTTTTCTTACAAATATCTTTTAAACACAAAAAATCTGCTCTTGTTATATTTCCGGTAAATCCATCATCATTACTTTTAATTTCCCAGAAAATAATATTTTTATGACGGCACATATTCAAAAAACGTTCCGCAGATTCACTTTTCACAATGACTGTCACGTAAGTAGATACGCATTTTTGCTGTCTCCACATAAAAATCCTTTCATGCCCATCAACGGCTTCGTAAACGATTATAATTCAATATTACAAATTTTGCCCCTTACAGCAATTTCTTCTTCGTCATAATATAAAATTTCCAATCGTTCTCCGCATATAGAAAGCAGTCCTTTTTTAGTAAGAAGCTTTACTCTCGCACAATCATATTCAACAATGGATTTAAAATTTTCAACATATGCCTCACTATTTCCAACAACCGTAATTACAGGCATTCCAAGCGCTGCGTCTCTTGTGATGTCAAGCGCCTGCACAAAGCTTTCTTTTCCCCGCATGGCATATTCCTTTAACTCTGTGTTTTATATATACTTACTTTAAATCTTCGTCCTTTATGACTAAACACACGAAAAAACCGATGTGAATCACATGAATCCACATCGGTCGATTAATTAAAATTGTTCTAATTAGTTGAACTTACGTTTTCTAGCAGCTTCAGACTTCTTCTTACGTCTAACGCTTGGCTTTTCGTAATGTTCTCTTTTACGAATTTCCTGCTGAATGCCTGCCTTAGCACAGTTTCTCTTGAATCTGCGTAATGCGCTATCTAAAGACTCGTTTTCTTTAACGATGACATTTGACATATCTTTTCCTAACCACCCTTCTGTTGCAAATTGTGCACAACAATACATAATAGGGTATTAATTAATTGCACAAAATGTATTATATCACATATTCCGTATTCGTCAACATCTAAATTGATATTTTTTAACGATGTTACAATTATTTCAACTGACCTGCAAGTACCTCAGGCGCTTTAGCAAGCAATTCATCAATACCTGAAGGATTCTTTCCGCCTGCCTGTGCCATCTTAGGACGTCCACCGCCGCCACCGCCGACACTAGACGCACCAGCCTTAATCAGATTGCCCGCATGAGCTCCCTTTGCAATCGCATCGTCAGTTGCCATAGCAATCATATTAACCTTATCAGAACCCTGTGCACTGACAATCAATACTACACCTGAGCCAATCTCGTTCTTTAACTTATCGCCTAAGTTACGAAGTTCATTCATATCAACATTGTCAACCTTGGCTGCAAGGAACTTCACACCATTAATATCCTTAACATCATTTGTCACATCGCCCAAAGCATTATTGGCAAGTTCTGCTTTTAACTTATCATTCTCACTTGAAAGTGCTTTAATCTCATCATTCATAGAATGAATTTTCTTTACAAGCTGTGACGGTTCAGTTTTAGCTGCTTTAGCTGCTTCCTTTAATTCTTCTTCTAACTGTGCAAAATATTTCAGCACACCGTTGCCCGTAAGTGCTTCAATTCTTCTTGTTCCGGCAGCAACACCTGACTCTGATATAATCTTAAAAAGTGAAATATTAGCAGTATTGGCAACATGAGTACCACCACAAAATTCCTTAGAGAAATCTCCCATAGATACAACTCTTACAGTATCGCCGTATTTTTCACCGAAAAGAGCCATAGCACCTGTCTTTTTAGCTTCTTCAATAGACATAATATCTGTTGATACAGGAATTGCCTCTGCTATTTTTTCATTTACAATGGCTTCTACCTTTGCAATCTCTTCTGCTGTCATGCTCTGGAAATGTGCAAAGTCAAAACGAAGTCTTTCAGGATTTACAAAAGAACCTGACTGCTGTACATGACTTCCAAGTACTTCTCTTAATGCTTTCTGCAAAAGGTGTGTAGCACTGTGATTCTTACATGTATCAGTTCTCTTTGACGGGCTGACCTTTAATGTAACAGTATCACCGACCTTAATCATTCCCTTTGTCATAACACCGACATGGCCAATCTTTCCGCCCTTTAATTTAATAGTCGTTTCTACTGTAAATTCACCGTCTGCACCTGTAATCACGCCGCAGTCGCCTTCCTGACCGCCCATCGTTGCATAAAATACAGATTCATCAACAATCACTGTACCTCTGTCTCCCTCAGACAATGCCTCAGTAAGTTCTGTTTCTGTTGTAAGAACAGTTACCTTAGATTCATTCTCAAGCTTGTCATAGCCAACAAATGCACTTGTAATCTCAGGGTCTATCTCATCATAAACAGTTGCGTCTGCACCCATATAGTTAGTTGTCTTTCTTGCCTCACGAGCCATTCTTCTCTGCTCGTCCATAGCCTTAGTAAAACCTGCCTCGTCAACTGTAATATTCTTCTCTTCAAGGATTTCCTTTGTCAAATCTAACGGGAATCCATAAGTATCATAAAGCTTAAATGCGTCAGCTCCAGACAATTCACTCTTACCCGACTGTGCCAATGCTTCCTCCATATCTGAAAGAATGCTTAAGCCCTGATCAATAGTCTTGTTAAACTTATCTTCTTCTTCTGAAAGAACCTTAATAATGAAATCCTTCTTCTCTTCCAGTTCAGGATAACCGTCCTTAGAACCTTCAATTACCGTCTCACACAGCTTTGAAAGGAACTTTCCTTCAATGCCTAAAAGTCTTCCATGTCTTGCAGCTCTTCTTAACAGACGACGAAGTACATAGCCTCTTCCTTCATTAGACGGCATAATACCATCACTTACCATAAATGTAACTGAACGGATATGGTCTGTAATTACACGGATAGAAACGTCCTGCTTCTCATTATCCTTGTAAGTTATGCCTGCCATTTCGCATACCTTGTTGCGCAATGCCTGCAATGTATCAACATCAAAAATAGAGTCTACGTCCTGAACTACAACTGCGAGACGCTCAAGTCCCATACCTGTGTCGATATTTTTCTGTTCAAGCTCCGTATAATTTCCTTTACCGTCATTATTAAACTGCGTAAATACGTTATTCCATACCTCCATATAACGGTCACAGTCGCAGCCTACCGTACAGCCCGGCTTACCGCAGCCATACTTTTCTCCTCGGTCGTAGTAAATCTCAGAACATGGTCCGCAAGGTCCTGCACCATGCTCCCAGAAGTTATCTTCCTTACCAAATCTGAAAATTCTTTCAGGAGCAATACCAATCTGCTTATTCCAGATTTCAAATGCCTCATCATCATCTTCATAAATTGACGGATATAATCTGTCCGGATCAAGACCAACAACCTCTGTCAAAAACTCCCATGACCAGTGAATTGCTTCTGTTTT
>JAGAJD010000022.1 GCA_017626275.1 Lachnospira sp. | reverse complement strand
TAATCTCCGAAATATTTTCAAACTTATTACCATTTTAGTGTATTTATATTTACCTAAATTATACCTATTTTGGAATAATTTCAACTTTATACAATATCTATTGCTGCTATATTACTCTTTATTTCCCAAC
Organism: Lachnospira sp.; assembly: GCA_017626275.1. Taxonomy (GTDB): domain Bacteria; phylum Bacillota; class Clostridia; order Lachnospirales; family Lachnospiraceae; genus Lachnospira. The sequence goes on along the minus strand of JAGAJD010000022.1, from coordinate 2,515 downwards.
CACTTTTCAAGATTTTTGCACATTACGGCTATATCAAGCGGCTTCGCCATATGTCCGTTCATTCCTGCCTGCTTTGACATCATAACATCTTCCGAAAATGCATTTGCCGTCATCGCTAAAATCGGCAGTTCCTTTATATCACGCCTTTGCAGCGCACGAATTGCCATAGTAGCTTTATAACCGTCCATCTTTGGCATCTGAATGTCCATAAATACAATATCATAATAGTATTCCGGCGATTCTTCTACCTTTTTCAGTGCTTCCATGCCATTTTCAGCCGTATCAACCTCAATGCCTGTTTCCAATAACAGTTCTTTTACAATCTCTCTGTTTAAATCATTATCTTCTACCAGCAGAAGCCTTTTTCCCGTAAAATCCAGTGTCTTTTCAAGTTCTTCCTGCGGCTTATTATCTGGAGACTCTCCCAAAAACCCCATAAACATATAAACAATCTTTGAGCGGAATAACGGTTTCGATATAAATGCATTAACTCCCGCCTTTCTTGCTTCGACCTCTACCTCTGTCCAGTCATACGCAGTAAGAATAATAATAGATACCTCTTCTCCGACTATTCTGCGGATTTCTCTTGCAGTTTCAATACCATTTTTATTCGGCATTTTCCAGTCAAGAATAATAGCCCAGAACTCACGCCCCTCCTGCTTTGCCTGTTTTACTTTTTCAACAGCATTATCTCCGTCAAGTACCCATTCACTGCACATTCCAAGCGAGTTTAAAATGTCACATGTATTAACACATACATCTTCCTCATCATCTGCGATAAGAACACGCAGACCTTTAAGCTTCTCATAATATGCCAGCTTTTTATCCTGAAGCTTTAAGTACATTCTCACCATAAAAGTAGAACCCTTTCCCGGCTCACTCTCAACCTCAACGGTTCCTCCCATCATCTGTACAATATTTTTGGAAATTGCCATTCCAAGACCTGTTCCCTGAATTTTGCTGACTCTGGAATCTGCCGCTCTTGTAAACGGCTCAAAAATTATATCCGTAAATTCCTTTGACATTCCGATGCCATTATCCTTAAATACAAACTCAAAACAGCTTACATTTAATATATCCGATTCCTTTTCTGTAATCTGAAACTGTATATGACCGCCCTCCGGCGTATATTTTATGGCATTTGTCATAAAATTAATAAACACTTCCTGTATTTTAAATGAATCACCTATAACATCTTCGTGCTTTATATCATGCACATTTACTGATAATTCATGCTTTTTCTCTGCCAACTGGGGCTTAATCATTTGTAACATATCATCTACAAGATCACACAGATTAAACTCACCCTCGGAAAATACCATTTTGCCGCTTTCAATCCTGCTCATATCAAGGACTTCATTAATAAGACTGATTAAATGGCGTCCTGAAAGTGCTATTTTTTCAAGACAATCCTGAACACGTGCAGGATTATTAATATTGGCTGCCGCAATATTGGTCATACCAAGAATCGCATTCATAGGTGTACGGATATCATGACTCATCTGTGAGAGAAATTCTGATTTTGCCTTATTTGCCATTTCGGCTGCGGCAAGCGCTATCTTTAACTGTTCTTCCTGTATCTTTTCTTTCGTAGTATCAATAGCATAACCAAGACCTAAGATTTCATTATTCAAAGAATCTCTGATTAACAAAGTCTTTTCGTAAATCCATTTTTCTTCTCCTATATCTGTTTTTATCTTAAATTCTCTTTCAATGAGACGTTCACCATTAAAAAATTTATCCCGTACATCTTTGCAGCGATGCTGATTTAAATATTCGTCCCGGAACTCATCTGTAATATAACGGTATGCAAAGCATGTAATAAAACCATCATATGAGCATGGCAGCTTCATATTACGCAGATCAACATCTGTGTTATCATCTGATATAGAACACGCTGTCACCAGATTACGGCTTATATTGGCATAATACAGCCACTGAGAATTATTAAGAATGGCATATTTATACTGTTCATTTTGCTGATTTAAATATGCAATCCTGTCATTACTTTCCTGCAGTTTTTCATTATCATTCTGCAAAATATTATTAATCTCCTGCTCCCTGCTTGCTTTGATTTTCATTCTAAAAATAATAAGCAGAAATACAAATATAATTAACTCCATAACAAGAAACAGCAATGTATTTTCGATTGAATAATTCATTATTTTTCCCCCTCTTTTGATATAATTTTATGATTTACTTTTCCTCATTAAGAATCTTTTGTTTAATATAATCTTTAAAAATGCCCGATTAAACATCCGAACGGAAGAAAATCCTTTCAGTTCTCTAAACAACTCCGGCGTGAAAATAATCATATACCCCTCGACAGCATTTTTATCATGATAAAAATGTATTTGATTCGGAAAAGAGATGAAAAGTTCCCCCTCTTCCAATAAATATTTTTTATTATCCAATACTGCTATACTTGAACCTTTTATCAAATATATAATTTCTAAATGGGAATGAATGTGAGGCATAGGAAGAAGTCTGTGAATGTGAGATGCTGTAAATGCGT
>JAGAJD010000266.1 GCA_017626275.1 Lachnospira sp. | reverse complement strand
CGCATCCTTCATCAGCGAAAGCTTTTCTACCTTTGTTTTGAATGCTGACATATCGTTAACGGGGTCGGAAGCCGCAGGAGCAGCAGAGTTCATTGCATCGTTGACCATACCGCCGACCATACCGCCAACGGCGCCGCCGACACCTGCCATTGTTCCAAGTCCCATACCCATATTGGTAAACTGTGCAACGGCGTCATTCTCCGCCACACGCTCCGCAACGTCAAAGCTTCTCTCCTGCTGATATGTATATCCCTCAAGCTCTCTCTTCTGCGCAATACTCTGTGCCTCGATAACTGTCTGCTGGGCTTTAGTCTGCTGCTCAATAATTCCAACCCTCTGTCTTAACTGCGCTTCTGCAATCTCTGCATACTGACGAAAATGTAATGCCTTGAATTTCTCATACGCCGTATCCCCGTCCGGTTTTACAATGTTTACAACAAAAAATCTCTCCAGCGAAACTCCGTAATCCAAAAAATCTATATACAATTTTTCTTTTAAAGTCTCAGATATTTCCTCAAGATACATATCAATCTCAAAGATACTGATTTTCTTTTCCTTTATAATCCTTGCCAGATATGACTTAACCTTTGTCATGAGAAAACCTCTGAAAAATGCTGTTAATCCCGCATTAGTCAACTGTTTTTCCGTTCCTACCAGCTTTATGAGAAGCTTTCTTGAATCCTCGACACGCAGCGACATCTCTCCGGACGCACCTATTGATATCGGAAATCCATATGTTGGCTCCATAAACTCTACCTTGCTGTCGGTTCCCCATTTAACTGCCATCTGCTCCGTTTTATTAATAAAATAGACCTCGCAATGAAATGGCGTCTTATCCCCCACAGAACGTCTAAGAACTCTTCCCACTGCCGGAATATTCTGTGTCTCAAGCGTGTATCTTCCCGGTCCGAAAAGATCCAGTGCCTGACCATTCATAAAGAAAACTGCTTCCTGCGACTCATGAACGATTAACTGCGTCAAAGAATTAAAATCTTCCAACGGATGTTTCCATACAAATGTGGTATTATCCCCCTCATACTGAATCACTTCTGCTAACTGCTCCATATAATACCTCCCAACAATTCTTTTGTTCAATATTGCTTTTATCTTATGAATATAAGTATATCAAAAAGACCGTAAATTTCAATAAAATCCCTGCCTTATTCCAATTATGGATATAAGACAGGGATTCATTTTGTTCTTTAAATTGTAACAGTTTAGCAGATTTCACTTCCTGCGATAATATCTTTGTCTACTGTAAGCACTGAAAGATTTCCCTCATCATCGCCTGCCGCAAGTATCATTCCCTGAGACTCAACACCACAGAGCTTGCATGGCTTAAGGTTCGTGATAACGGCAACCTTCTTTCCTACCATTTCTTCAGGCTTATAATACTTAGCGATTCCCGATACAATCTGGCGTACCTCATCACCTATGCGAATCTGTGAAACCAGCAGCTTCTTTGCCTTCGGCACAGGCTCGCATTTTAAAATTTCTCCGACACGAATCTGAACCTTATCAAAATCATCAATAGAAATTTCAGGCTTTGCTTCAACCTGCGGATATTTAGGTCCTTCGGCTGCCGCTTTCTGAGCCTCCTGAATTGCCTCAGCTTTCTTTAAAACTTCCTCTAAATCTAATCTTGCAAAAAGAATCTCCGGCTTTTCCGTAACCTTAATCCCTGATTCTCTCAATCCGAACTTGTCCAAATCGTCATAGTATCTTGCGCCTGACTCAGCGTTTTCAGGGTAAAGCTGTGCAAATATCTTCTCTGCAGTTTCAGGCATAAACGCAGTCAAAAGATTTGCCCCAATCGTAATACTCTCCACGAGGTTGTAAAGCACCTCTGCAAGTCTTTCCTTCTGTTCCTCGTCTTTTGCAAGCGCCCACGGCATTGTCTCGTCAATATACTTATTGCATCTCTTAAACAACGTAAATACTTCCGTAATTGCGTCTGCAACATGCAGTGTTGACATCTTCTCTTCAACCTTTGCCTTAGCACCTGTAACAACCGCCTTTAAGTCATCGTCAACTTCTCCCGTAACACCGGTTCTTGTCACAACGCCGTCAAAATACTTGTTTGACATCGCAATAGTTCTGTTTACAAGATTACCTAATGTATTGGCAAGCTCTGAATTTAAACGCTCAACGAGAAGCTCCCATGTAATAACACCGTCATTTTCAAACGGCATTTCATGAAGCACGAAATATCTTACAGCGTCAACGCCAAACATATCTACCAAGTCATCGGCGTAAATAACATTGCCCTTTGATTTGCTCATCTTGCCGTCACCCTGTAAGAGCCACGGATGTCCGAATACCTGCTTAGGCAGCGGAATGTCAAGCGCCATTAACATAATAGGCCAGTAAATAGTATGAAAACGCAGAATATCTTTTCCAATTAAATGCAAATCTGCCGGCCAGTATTTTGAATAAAGCTCGCCGTTATTTCCGTCCGCATCATATCCAAGACCTGTGATATAGTTAGAAAGTGCGTCAATCCACACATAAACAACATGTCTTTCATCAAAATCAACAGGAACACCCCATTTGAAAGATGTACGTGATACACACAAATCCTGAAGTCCCGCTTTAAGGAAATTATTCATCATCTCATTTTTTCTTGATTCAGGCTGAATAAACTCAGGATGCTCTTCAATATGCTTAATGAGCCTGTCTGCATATTTGCTCATCTTAAAGAAATATGCCTCTTCCTTTGCCGGCTGAACAGGACGTCCGCAGTCAGGACATTTGCCGTCTACAAGCTGTGACGCAGTGAAGAATGATTCGCAAGGCGTACAGTACATTCCCTCATAATGTCCCTTATAAATATCACCTTTATCATAAAGCTTCTTAAAAATCTTCTGAACCTGTTTTTCGTGATCTTCGTCCGTAGTTCTTATAAATTTGTCATACGATGTATTCATCAAATCCCAGATTCTCTTAATTTCACCTGATACATTATCCACAAATTCCTTCGGAGTAATGCCTGCCTCCTCTGCCTTTAATTCAATCTTCTGTCCGTGCTCGTCAGTTCCTGTCTGAAAACGAACATCATACCCCTCCTGTCTTCTGAATCTTGCGATACTGTCCGCAAGAACGATTTCGTAGGTATTACCGATATGCGGTTTTCCTGATGTATATGCAATCGCCGTTGTTATATAATACGGTCCTTTATTCTGTGGCATATATACTCTCCTCCTTTATCCAATCAAAATCACATTTATATGTAATCATAGTTAAAATGTTAAGATATGTCAAGTTTACCGTACTGTTAAAATTTATTAATAGTTGACTTCTTATCTGATTTAGACGAAAATATATTTAAATGAACAATATAATCGGAGGGAATATGAGGACATATAATAAATTCATTAAAAAAGCGGCGGCACTGCTTTTGTGTCTTACAATGCTTTTAAACTGCTGTGCATGTTTCAGCATTACCCACACTAACAATTATGATAACGATGTTGAAAAGATTATAAGCGGTCTTTATGCTGAGGAAGATAACAAAGAATTTGCTTCTTATATCACCGACCTTTTTACAGAGGCTGTAAGCTGCGACACATTAACGCTTCACTCTTATCTGCAGCACCCTGAAAATTACAACATTTCAGATTATGAAGTGACTCTTGGACGTTATGAAACAGAAAACCTTGACAATACCGGAGAAATTGTCGAGGAACTTAACTCACTTAAGGCATTTGACCGTACTACACTTTCCAAAAATCAGCAGATTACTTATGACCAGTTGATGATTTACTTTGAAAATGAACTTGAATATTCTGACCTTTATTTTTTTAATACAGATTTGACAACCACGACGGGTATCCACGTTCAGCTTCCCCTGATTCTTGCAGAGTACACTTTTCTTGAAGAAAAAGATGTAAAAGAATACATACAGGTTCTTAACGATTCTGACGCATTTTTTAAGAGCCTTGCAGATTATGAAACGCTGCGCAGCAAAAACGGATATTTTATGGAAGATTTTTTAGCCACACAGATTATTGACGAATGTAAAAATTTTGTCTCCGGTGCAAGCGACGGATATCTTGTTACCACATTTAACGAAAGACTTGATTCTCTTACCGGAATCTCCGAAAGTGACAAGGAACGCTACAAGGCTGAAAATAAAACTGCTATTAATGAACATCTTATTAAAGGCTATAACATTTTAATTGATACGCTTAGCGGCCTGCTTGGCACTAATAAGTATAAGGGGGGTCTTTGCAATTATCCTAACGGCGATAAATATTTTGAGTACCTCCTGAACAATTCGCTTGGCTGGTCAAAAAGCGTTAAGGAGTACGACTCACTGCTTGATTCATATATTCAGAATAACCTTACAACCATGCAGACATTAATGACAAGAGATTCATCGCTGTCAGATAAATTCAGCAGCTTTAAATTTTCTCTGACTGAACCAAAGACAATATTGGAGGACTTAAAGGTTAAGATTAAAAATGATTTTCCGGAAGGACCTGAAGTCTCTTACGATATAAAATATATAACAGAATCCCTTCAGGATTCCGTAAGCCCTGCAATGTACTTTATCCCTCAGATTGATAATTTATCTGCAAACTCAATTTATATCAATCCTGCGGGAACTTCAGACTCAACTTTAT
>JAGAJD010000265.1 GCA_017626275.1 Lachnospira sp. | reverse complement strand
TATTATTCAGGATATGATTCTTTCCTTATTAAAAAACAGGTAAATACTCTATAACTATAATTAACCGTTCACGCAAAAATAGCACTTAATCACTGACCATGATTAAGTGCTATTTTCAATCATTAAAACAACCTCTCCTGCTCCACATACACTCTCGCAGGCACGATTTCCTCCGACTCAGTGTCCCTGACCGTCTGCCCGACGCTGCCCTGCTCCGGGTACATGCCGCCGCGCAAATGCTCCGAGCGGATATAGCTGATTCCGTCCCTCGCATAAGCACTCTTTAAATGCAGTACATAAATGTTGTCAAAACAGTCATATACAGACTCACCGTTAATTCCCGACAGGCAGATTAACTGCGTGTTTGTCTTTTTGGCAATCTCCATAAGCGGTTTTAACAAATGTGCTGATGTCGTCTGCGCAAACGGATTATCCATAATCAGCACCTTACCCTCGTTCTTCTCGGCAAATAAATCAGTATCGTCCCAACGCATATAATACAGCAGGCTGGAAAGTACAACAAATGCTGATAAAAAGCCCTCGCCACCTGAATTTTTGGCTACTTCCGCCCATGAAATCTGGCGCTGTCTTTCACCCTCAATCTTATACAGATGTATACCTACTTTGGCACTTCCGACAACCGCATCATACAGACGGTTTGTCGTAATTGCATTTGCAACAACTTCATCAATCGTTTCATTGCGCGAAAGACTAACCATTCCGCTTCTTCTTACCTGCTCAATATAATCCTCAAGGCGAAGTCTCATTTCATTCTCCGACCATTCCGGCAGAATTAATCTCAGCATTTTTACAGGCGTATCATGAAGCCTGATTGTAGAATTATTATCAATTTTTCCGAGATTATCATGCACACGATGTACATAGGAAAGCATTGTCTGAATCAAATGCTCCTTTTCCGAAGCGACATGTTCAAGGTCTGCCTTAAGCTTTTCCTGAATACGCTCAAAGCCCTCTATTACCATATGAAGCTGCTCCAAAAGAATACTTCCCGCTGAATCTGCTGCCATTGACAAAAGCGTTTCCAACGGAACGCTGAATGTATCCTCCGCAAAATCCGGCATACTTTTCTGATTCATCAAAGCATCTTTAAAATGATTTCTCTCGTATGCGGCAGTGCTGCATTTTTCCTTATAATCACGCACCAACATTCCGCGGAAACTGTTCAGCTCTTTTCTGTCTGCATACTCAAGCTGTATACCGTCCTCCGCCTCAAAATCATATTCAGAAACAACCTGAAACTGCTCATATTCAGCAAGTGCGGCTATATTACTCTCTATCTGCTCACGGTGTACGGACAGCTTTTTAAAATCTCCTTTCCTTTGCCGGTAATCCTGCTCCAGAACAGCAATCACATGGTCAAAATCCTCCTGAATAATCAACTCACGCTCAACAGGCTCAAGATAACCTGTCTCACTTTTCATAAACTTCCGTTCACTATCCAGCCTTGCCTGCAATTCACTCTGTCTTGCAACAAGCTCCTTCTCCCTTTCATGTCGCCGCTCCACTTCCTCCTGCTTCTTATTCAGCTGGCTTTCTATTTCCTGCTCCTGCCTGATACCGTAACCGCCCTGCTCATATACAGCCAAATATTCTTCCTCCGACACATTTTGCTGCGTGCCGTTCTCTTTTCCTGCCATTAGTTCAAGTCTCTTAAGGCACTCATTTTTTCTTGCTGCATATCTTGAAAGCTCCTGCTGCAGCGCCTTCAAATCACTCTGAAACTCTTCGCATAACGCTTCAAATCTTGCCTCCAGAAGCTTCGTCTCCTGACTTTTAAGCCCGTCAAATTTTTCCGGTACTTTAATATCCTTGTAACTCTCATATCGGGAAATGTTTTTCTGCAATTCCTTTATTGCTGCCTCAACATCACGCAGCTTCTGCCTTAATACATTCTGTTCCGTCTGCAGATTTTCTATTTCACGCTCCGTATCATCAAGCTTTTTCCTGTTGCTATCAAGCTTTTCACTTTCCTCGTCACAGTTATTTAAAGCTTTAAGGTACGCCTCATAGTCAAGCATAAGCTCTGCATACTTTTCCTGCTTCTGCTTAGTTTTCCTAATCTGCTCTTCAAGTCTTTTTAATCCTTCAAGCTGTTCCTGTACCAGTGCTTCGCCCTCACTGACAGCCGCCGTGACCCTGTCTGTCTCTTTTTTTAGCTCTGCAATGCTTTCATTACATTCCGCGCAGTCTTTTTCTGCCTTCTCCCAGATTTTTTGCGATAACCCATGCGACTTAATTTCATAAAGATAATTTCTGTATACACTTACCTCTTCACGCCGCCTTTCGGATTCCGCCGTCAGCCTGTCAAGCTCCCTCATTTTTACATCAATCATTTCCGCTAATTTTTCTTCATCAAGAAGATTATTATTAAACATTACATAAAATCTTACTTTATCAAGATTCAGAACATTTGCGGCGGCTGTTTGAGAATGCTTTGTAAGCTGTTCCTTTAAAACAATCGGAACAGGAAATGATGTATACACATCAGGCTTTGACAATTCAAGCTTCTGAAAATCTGCCCCCGTAAGAATAATTGAATACGGAATAAATGGATTATTCTTAACAAATGCTTCATTTTCTTCCTGTGAGCAGCCATTTTTCTTAAGCCATTCCATACCATAAATCATATGGATTCCCAGCGTTTCCAATTTTTCCGTAAACTGTGCAGGAAGTTCAAGCATAACTCCCTGTGACAGCTTTTTAAGCTCCTTCTCACACTGCGACTGCTCTATTGAAAGAACGTTTAAGCGCTGCATAATACTATCCAGCTTTTTGGAAAATTCCTTCTCTGCAAATGATATTATAAGGATGTAGGAATTGTGGCATATAAAAATGTCGTAAAACCTACATCCTTATTTGATTTTGTATGTATATTGCTACACTTCTAATAGGAGGTGAAGCATACATGAATAATAATCTTAAAGGAGAAC
>JAGAJD010000264.1 GCA_017626275.1 Lachnospira sp. | reverse complement strand
TTCCGAATCCAAATCAAATCTCAAGTTTCCAGCTATGGTCAATTCTTGCCACGCCGACATCAGTCATATTGGATACAACTTCAAACCTCATAGCTTCTTTATAATAATCTACCGGATTGCCCTCTCCGTACTCTATTGTAATATCGACCCAGTACTGCCCCGGGATAAGGTTCAATTCAGGCATTGTTATAATAAACTTTCCGTCCTTATCTATATCAAAATTATCCATTCTGTCAATTCTTGTATTGGTTCCGTAGCACCAAAGCCCGTCACTTCTGAAAATTCCGTAACCAAAAACGGCGTCTGTAACCTTCTTCTCCACATGATAGCTCAAATCAAGAATCATCTCTTCACCGGTTCTGAAAGTTGTCTGCTCTTTTTTATCCTTATCAAGCATTTTAATATCCGTAAACTTCGCATCTCCCGAACCGTAGCGCTTAATCTTTGCTTTTCTTTCCATCTCTTCCTGCGCCTGCATATTTTTGAGTTCCTGCTGCTGAAGCTTTAAACGTTCTCTCTCAAGCTGGTCGATTCTCTGCGTGTTCATATAGTCCAGATATTCGAGATGAACCTCTTTAGGCTTTCCCTCCATCGCAATATGACCGTCACGAATCCAGATAGAGCGGTCGCATATCTGTTCAATCTGTCCGAGTGAATGTGAAACAATTACTATTGTTGTTCCGCTGTTTTTTATTTCTCTTAATTTATTAAAGCATTTTGCCTGAAAATTTGCATCTCCAACAGCAAGAATCTCATCAATCAGCAGTATATCTGCGTCAACATTAATTGCTACCGAAAATGCGAGTCGTGTATACATACCTGACGAATATGTTCTTACAGGATTATCAATAAAATCCTCAAGCTCAGAAAATGCAATAATATCATCAAGTCTTGAATCTATTTCTTTTTTGGTAAGACCGAAAATAGCAGCATTTGTATAAATGTTTTCGCGTCCGCTCATGTCAGGGTGAAATCCGGCTCCAAGCTCAATAAGACTTGATACTCTTCCGCACATCTCAATCGAACCTGAATTGGGATAAATAATTTTAGTCAGCATTTTAAGCGTCGTACTTTTGCCGCAGCCATTCTTTCCCACAAGTCCGATAGCCTCACCCTTTTTAACACTAAAGCTTATATTATCAAGAACAACCCTGTTTTCATATTTGTTGCGTTTCCAAAACAAAAGCTTTTCCTTAAGCTCCGTTCCCTTATCATAATACACCTTAAATGTCTTTGTAATATTCCTTACTTCTATCGCGTTATCTTTATCCATCATATCTGAAACACAGCCTTTCCACTTTAGAAATTCTCCGCAAATCCCTTTTGCAGCTTCTTAAACAAAAACTCACCGATTACAATAAACAAAATTCCCATTCCAAGTGCCACCAAAAGCGTCTGCAGTTCAGGAACCGTCTTATAGTATAAAATGTCTCTGTAAATATTTATAACGGGCGTCATCGGATTTAAGTTAAATAAAAACACACAGTAATCGGGAGCAGATGAATTTTCCACCATATCAACTCCATACATAACAGGTGTGAGATACTGCAGTGCCATGACAAGAATTCCCAAAATATACTGCAAGTCTCTTAAGTATACCGTCAATGCCGCAACAATCAATGCAATCCCCATGCAAAGTATGTATTCCACAATCATTACAATAGGAAGACAGCACAGCGCAAGCGGATTAATTCCTCTTCCGCTTATAAGCAGTACCACAAAAATTACGATAAAGGTTAAAAGCATATTTACAAATCCGCTTGTAACTGTCGCAATAGGAAGTACCTCTCTCGGAAAATATATTTTTTTAACCATATCCTTCTCACGAAGAATACTTGTAGAGCCGTCCTGTACACTGGAAGCAAAAAACATCCACGGCACGAGCGCAACAAATAAGAACAGATAATACTGTTCATAGCCGGCTCTCATAATAATTGAAAATACTAATGTGAAAACAACAAGCTGTAAAAGAGGATTAATAAATGTCCACAAAAATCCAAGCACAGAACCCTTATATCTTCCTCTCAAATCCTTCTTTACAAGGCTGAAAATCATCTGCCTGTATTCATATAATTCTTTTATATGCTTCACTTTCTTTCCTCCAATATCTGTTTAAGTCTATCCTCCATCAATGCAACAGAACGCTGTATTCCAAGCTTTTGTCTGATATGTTCCAATGCACGTTTCCTCTTGTCCTCATAAAATGCACGATCTTCGTATAATCTTTTCATATATGAAGCCGCCATACCGGTGTCTGCATCTGCCCAGTGATATCCCTTTTTAAACGGCGGAATATCCTTTTCAAGCGTTTTCATCTGATAGTCAACCATGCATGCTGTCTCTTCACTCATAAATTCCGTATTTGCAGACCAGTTCGTAGCAATGACGGGAGTACCAACAAGCATCGCCTCCGCCATAACCAGTCCGAAGCCCTCTGCCCTGTGCAGAGACACAAAGACGTCAACACAGGCTGTAAGGCTGTTTACTTCCACCTTATTTAAGGTTGTGCATATAAAATATATATTATCATATCCGTCAAGTATTGAGCGTATATATTCCATATCTTTTTCGCTTTGCTCTGAAGCATTAAGCTTTATTACAAGACCTGCCTGCTTATTTTCCCTGCCAAATGCCTTTTTAAATGCTTCAATCGCCCCTATCGGATTCTTTCTTACCATGCCGCTTCCGCTGTCAAACATCATCATAAATAAGAATTTATCCTCGGGCAGTCCGAAATATTTTCTGTCAAACGCCGGGTCTGTCGGCGCCGTTACACTGTAAGGCAATGTATACACCGGCTTGTCCGTATATTTTCTCAGCGTGTTTGAGATAAATTCCGACGGCGTCCACACCTCGTCTAACAGATGAAATGCCGGAATCCATTCCTCCGGAAATTCTTCCAGCTCCCAAAGCCAGTAGCCTATATTATAACGGTAATCCCAATGTTCCTTTCCCACATTCATAAATGCAAGCGGAAACTCACTTGGATTTACATGTATCAGATTGACATTATATTTAAACTCATTGGAAATCTTACTATCGTAATCAGTATTATTCATACTGTCACCCGGCGGCACAAAATATTCATATACAGTATAATCCCAACTGCTGTGTTCAATAATATGTGCCACAAGGCGCATACTCTGGCCAAGTCCCGTATCGCTCTTTATGCTGCCGACAAGATTAATTCCGCCCGGATACCTGTCAGGTTCAAAAGGCTTAATCTCGGTTTTTTCAAGTTCCTTTGCCCCCTTTGATATGACCTTCGCCTTAATATCGCTTAAAAGTCTCTGCGGCAGCACTGCCACAAGTATCGGTCTTACCTTTTCCGCCATATCCAATGCAATCTTTGAAAGACTCATTTTTACCTCATTTCTCTTTCATCTCACTTAAAATAAAATCCCTGACTATTTTTCCAAGCCTGTCCGGTGAATATCTTGCAACAGTTTCCTCGTAAGCAGTTTCATTTACACTGCTGCTAAAATTAAGCATTGCATTGGCAAGATTTTCAATCTGCTGTCTCTCATCACAATTCAAGTCAAATTTATTTACTTCTGTTCCTATAATCTCATCATATATATCAAGATTTCCCACAAGTATAGGCTTCTTAAACTTCATAACCTCAATCAGCGGCATACCAAATCCCTCCGCCTTAGACGGAAACACAAAGCATGAACAGTCTGCAAAAAGCTCATGCTTCCTGTCATGACCGACGTAATCAAGATATGTGATTCCATGAGTATTGCCAAGCGTTTCCTTAAGAAGCTTATTAATATCCTCCTCCTGCATTTTTCCTGCAAGAATAAGATTTTTTGTTCCTCCGAGCCTGCGGTATCTTTGATAACCCTTTAACAATAAATCAACGCCCTTGCGCTTCTCCATATTGCCCACATAAAGAAAATAATCTTTATCGTGGAGCTCCCATTTATCTTTTAACGGATTGGCAATTATATAAGCGTTGCAGTTTGCCTTTTTTCCGGCAATCGGGAAAATTTTCTGAGTTGTCTTTTTTGTCTGCTGTGAATTATACAGAATCATATCCGTATATTTCAATGTATTTTTCAGGCTGTATTTAAAATACAGGCTGTAAACTCTTCCGAAATATTCCACATATTCAATCGGAAACATATCATGAACGGTAATCATTGTCTTAAAACCACCCTTAAGGTGAATCGGAATTACCGTATTTACCTCCCAGAATAAATCAGGCTGTATTTCATTTAACTGCTTCTGTATAAAAGCAAAATAAGAATACACTCCGGCACTTCTGTATACAGGCTTTCCCTGCGTAACTACCCTGATTCCGCTTTTCATAAAATATTTAATATATTCACTCTCTGCCACATCGGACAGCAGAACAAACTCAAATTCAGGATATTTCATCAATACCTTAAGAAAATCGTTCAGATACATTCCCACGCCGCTCGGTCTGCTGCCAAGCGTACGGGCATCTACTGCAATCTTCATAATAATCCCCATTCCGCCGCTTTAGCGGCATTTATCTACATCATAACCAACCACAATAAATTTATTCTCCAACTGTATCATAATATATAACAGTTCAGCCATGCCATTACCATAATACTAGTTTAATTAATCTTTGTCAAAATATCTGCGATTTTCTCTGCCGATTTTTCCCATGAGTATCTTGAAAGCACTGTTTCAGGCGGGTCTGTCCGCTTTTCACTAATCAGCCTGTCCACATCGCAGTGCGGATTATCACAATCTATATAATATGCCGCATTTTTGTATATTTCCTTAAGGCTTGGTATATTTCCAAGCACAATTTTAGCGCCCATGCACAGTGCTTCCATTGGCGGAATCCCAAAGCCCTCATAAGTTGACGGAAACAGAAATGCCTTACAGTCTCTCATAAGCGCTCTTGCCGCTGCGTCAGAGACATATCCCGTACACAAAACATTATCAAGCTTTTCAACACCCGAATTATCACCTAACGACTTTCCTGACAGCACATACAGCCTTTCAGGATTCTCCTTTGCATTTTCAAGAATCCATTTAAGATTCTTATTAGGTGCAAGAGACGCAAGATAATAATAATATTCTTTACGCTTAATCTGAGGATATTCATCAAATATTGTTTCGTCCGTATCTTCACGGTCATAATGCTGCCATGCATTTCCTGCCACACAGATATCAGGATTTTTAAGGCGGTAATTTTCAAGAATCTCATTTCGTGAAAAATTGCTCACGGTAATAACCTTGTCCGCACTTTTAAATGCATGTTTATACATCATTTTTCTGAACAAAATCTCATGCCAGTCGCCCGGCTCAATAAAATACTCAGGGTGCGTCTGAAAAACAATATCGTGAATACATACTATTCCGCCTTTTTGCTGTAAAGGAAATGTGTTGCAAAGACTTATGCCCTTCGCCCTTTTTTTCCTTAAATACTGCGGATAATCAATCTGCTCCCACGCTCTCCCCGTCCTGCTTCCAAAGCTTTCTATGCGGATATTATCATAATTTTTCTGCAAATCCTTAATATCTGCACCCGAATATGCCCCGGCTGTATCAGGTATTACAAGCTCTAATTTCACCTTATCGGATATTTCCGGCAAAAGCCTGTCCAACTGTTTTGTAATCTCACACGCATAACGCTGAACGCCCAGCGGAGGCTCTAAAAGAAAACTTCCATCAATGACATAATATCTGCTCATTTTGCTCCTTTGCGCCGCCTTTGTCTGCGGTCTTAACAATCTTTCTTTGGCTTATAGGTCGGTGCCACTTTCTTTATAAGCACACGAATATCTCCTTCTTCGGAATATGCCACATTCTTTAATTCCTCAAGATTCTCAAAGAAATGCTCCTTATCAAATTCAATCGGCTTTCCGATGTGAATAAGCTTATTTGCCGTACTCTGCAGGCCCTCTTCCTTCATCAGAAGCTCTTCATATAACTTCTCACCCGGTCTTAAGCCTGTGTATTTAATCTCCATATTGACGCCTAGAGTATATCCCGAAAGACGGATAAGATTCTTTGCCAAATCATCAATCTTTACAGGCTCGCCCATATCAAGAATAAAGATTTCTCCGCCCTTTGCATATGCTCCTGCCTGAAGCACCAAAGACACCGCCTCCGGTATCGTCATAAAATATCTTATAATATTAGGATCTGTCACCGTCACAGGACCCCCCGCCTCAATCTGCTTTTTAAACAGAGGAATTACAGAACCGTTGCTTCCGAGTACATTTCCAAAACGTACTGCAACGAAATCTGTCTTTGAACGCTCGTTATATGCCTGAATAATCATTTCACATATTCTCTTTGTAGCACCCATGACATTTGTAGGATTTACCGCTTTGTCGGTAGAAATCATAACAAATTTTCCGACACCGTACTTATCCGCCATATTTGCCACATTCCATGTTCCGACAACATTATTCTTTACCGCCTCATTCGGGCTGTCCTCCATCAACGGTACATGCTTGTGTGCCGCTGCATGGTATACAATATCCGGTCTGTATTCAGAAAAAACACTCTCTAACCTTGATGTATTTCTGATTGAACCTATCAGAGTTACCACATTTGCATCAGGATAGCTCATCTTTAATTCCTGCTGAATCTCATATGCGTTATTTTCATATATATCAAAAATAATAAGACATTTAGGCTTATGGCTTACAAGCTGACGGCAAAGCTCAGAACCGATTGAGCCGCCTCCGCCTGTAACAAGGATAGTCTTTCCCTTTACATATCCCATAATTGACTCTAAATCAACTTCAATCGGATCTCTTCCCAGAAGGTCAAGCACATCTACCTTTCTTATGGAATTAACGT
>JAGAJD010000263.1 GCA_017626275.1 Lachnospira sp. | reverse complement strand
TATATTTTGATTCTCAAAATACTATTGACAGATGTTGGAATATAGTGTATAACATAAATAGTTTGAGAATCAAACAATATTTATATCATAATAGTTTGATGATAAAACATTATGATATTCAAAATTACGTGAGGAGCTATGAATACGAAAATCTATGGAACAGGGAGCTGTGTACCGGAGCAGGTTGTTACTAATGATGACTTGTCAAAAACTCTGGATACCAGTGATGAATGGATTCGTACCAGAACAGGAATTGAAAGAAGGCATATAGCAAAAGGCAGCGAGACTGCTTCTATGCTTGCAGTTAAGGCGGCGCGTAAAGCATTGGAAAATGCCAAAATGCAGCCAAATGAAATTGAAGCAATTCTTGTAGCGACAACAAGCGGTGACTATACATTTCCTAATACGGCAAGTATTGTGCAGGCAGAGCTTGGAGCAGAAAATGCAGCGTGCTTTGACATCAGTGCAGCGTGTACAGGATTTATATATGCGTTCAGCGTTGCAAATGCATATATCATGTCAGGAATGTATAAAAAGGTGCTTGTGATTGGTGCGGAGGTTATGTCGTCTTTAGTAGACTGGACAGACAGAAGTGTGTGTGTGCTTTTTGGAGATGGAGCAGGAGCTGTGGTTTTAGGCGAGAGCGAAACAGGAAGACATATCACAAGATTACATAGTAACGGCGGCAAAGGACAGGTGCTGACGGCAGGTGGATTAAAAAAAGAATACATCAAAATGGACGGTCAGGAGGTATTCCGTTTCGCAGTAAAAAAGGTGCCTGAGTCCATAGAAGAGGTATTGCAGGAGACAGGCGTCAGTCGTGAAGAAATAAAATATTTTATTCTTCACCAGGCAAATGTAAGAATTATTGAAGCCGTTGCAAAGCGGCTGGGGCTTCCAATGGATAAGTTTCCGGTAAATCTCAGGGAATACGGTAATACGTCGGCTGCCAGTATTCCGATTCTGTTAGATGAATTAAACAGAGGTGAGAAGCTTCAAACAGGAGATAAATTAATTCTGTCAGGTTTTGGAGCAGGACTTAGCTGGGGAAGCACATTGATACAATGGTAAAAAAATAATTAAAATAATAATTAAAAGGAGATTAAACAAATGTTAGAAAAGATGAAAGAAATTATTGCAGGACAGTTAAATGTTGAGGCAGATGCTATTAAGGCAGAATCAAATTTTAAGGACGATTTAAACGCAGATTCATTAGACCTTTTTGAGTTAGTAATGGCTTTGGAAGATGAGTATTCAGTAGAAATTCCGGCAGAAGATTTAGAGAAGCTTGCAACAGTGCAGGACGTAATGGATTATTTAAAAGCAAAGGGCGTTGAAGACTAATCGACTATCGTTATTTTAAGAAAGCGGGTTTTGTAATGAAAACAAGAATTACTGAAATGTTAGGAATTGAATATCCGGTGATTCAGGGCGGTATGGCATGGGTTGCCAACGCACAGCTTGCTGCTAATGTATCTAAGGCAGGCGGAATCGGATTTATCGGTGCAGCTAATGCACCGGCAGAATGGGTAAGAGATGAAATAAGAAAAGCAAGGGAAATTACAGATAAGCCAATCGGTGTCAATGTAATGCTTTTAAGTGATTATGCAGATGAAGTGGCTCAGGTAGTATGCGAGGAAAAAGTAAATGCTGTAACAACAGGTGCAGGAAATCCGGCTAAATACATGAGTAAACGGAAAGAAGCAGGAATTAAGGTTATTCCTGTTGTTGCTTCCGTTGCACTTGCAAGAATGATGGAAAGAGCAGGAGCTGACGCAGTAGTTGCAGAGGGAATGGAATCGGGCGGACATATCGGAGAGCAGACGACAATGGCGTTGCTTCCTCAGATTGTTGACGCAGTACAGATTCCTGTAATCGGTGCAGGCGGTATCGGTGATGGAAGAGGCGTTGCTGCGGCATTTATGCTTGGAGCAGAGGCAGTTCAGATGGGAACCCGCTTTATTGTCGCAAAGGAATCAACTGTAAGTCAGGAATATAAGGACAGAGTTATTGCGGCAAAAGATATTGATTCGGTAGTAACAGGAAGAAGTACGGGACACCCTGTACGTTCTTTAAGAAATACCATGACAAAAGAATATCTTGAAATGGAGAAAAACGGAGCACAGTTTGAAGAGCTTGAACGTCTTACATTGGGCGCATTGAGAAAGGCAGTTGTTGAAGGCGATGTTAAGATGGGAACCGTTATGGCAGGACAGATTGCCGGAATGATTAAAAAAGAGCAGACCTGTGAAGAGATTATAAAGGAACTCATGCAGGAGACAGAGACAGTTATAAAAGACAGATGCCGTAAGTTTGAATAAACACACGGAGGCGTTGGAGGATATTATGAGTAAGACAGCATTTATGTTTCCGGGACAGGGAGCACAGTATGCAGGAATGGGCGCTTCATTTTATGAAGAATTTGATTGTTGCAGAGAAGCCTATGAAAAGGCTTGTGAGGTGACAGGATTAGACATAAAGTCATTATGTTTTGAGGAAAATGAAGAACTTAATAAGACGGAATATACACAGATTGCCATGTATGCAACTGAAGCAGCTCTTTTAAAGGCTGTGCAGGAAAAAGGAATTACAAGCGAGGCAAATGTGGGTCTTTCTTTAGGGGAATATGCAGCTTTAACGGCAAGCGGTGCTTTAGAGTTTGAAGACGGCTGCAGGATTGTGAGAAAACGCGGTATCTACATGGAGCAGGAAGTGCCTCAGGGAATAGGTACAATGGCAGCAATTCTTGGAATGACGGCAGAGCAGGTGGAAACAGTACTGCAGGAAAAATGTGATACATCTAAGGTCAGCATTGCCAATTATAACTGTCCGGGACAGATTGTTATTTCGGGAGAAAAGGCAGCAGTGCTTGAGGCAATGGAAGAGCTTAAGGCATCAGGTGCTAAAAGAGCGCTTGAATTAAATGTAAGCGGTCCTTTCCATTCACCATCATTAAAGGGAGCAGGTGAAAAGCTTGAAAAAGAACTGGCAGACGTTAATTTTTCGGAAGTTGAGACACCTTACATAGCCAATCTCACAGCAGAATATGTAACAGATAGCAGCAATATCAAGGATTTACTTGTAAAACAGGTATATTCTTCCGTACGTTTTGAGCAGTCTGTGAGACTTCTCATATCAGACGGATTTGACACATTTATTGAGATTGGACCGGGAAAGACACTGACGGGCTTTGTGAAAAAAATAGCAAAGGATATGGGAGTATCTGAAATCCGTTGTATAAATATTGATAAGACAAGTGATTTGGAGCAGTTAGGCTAAGAATCCTTATTAAATGCCGGTTGTGCGGCGGAATGGAGATTGAAATGTATAATCTGGAAGGAAAGGTTGCGCTGGTTACAGGAGCCGGCAGGGGAATCGGAAGAGCGATAGCTAAAGCCCTTGCAAAAGAGGGTGCAACGGTTATTGTAAATTACGGAGGCAATGAAGCGGCAGCACAGGAAACTGTTGACAGCATTGAGGCAGACGGAGGCAGTGCGGAAAAATATAAATGCGATGTTTCTGATTTTGCGGCTGTTGGGGAAATGATTCAGTATGTTGTGGAAAAGTACAAAAAACTGGACATTTTAGTGAATAACGCAGGAATTACTAAAGACGGACTTATGATGAAAATGTCAGAAGAGGATTTTGACAGTGTGCTTGCGGTAAATCTTAAAGGCACATTTAATTGTATACGCAATGTTTCCAGACAGATGTTAAAGCAGCGCAGCGGAAGAATTATTAATATGTCTTCAGTCGTAGGTCTGGCAGGCAATGCGGGACAGGTAAATTATGCAGCGTCTAAGGCGGGCGTTATCGGAGTTACTAAGTC
This sequence comes from Lachnospira sp., assembly GCA_017626275.1. Taxonomy (GTDB): domain Bacteria; phylum Bacillota; class Clostridia; order Lachnospirales; family Lachnospiraceae; genus Lachnospira. The sequence continues at coordinate 1,543 of JAGAJD010000263.1, read as the reverse complement.
AGCCGCAAAGGAACTGGCTTCAAGAGGAATTACGGTCAATGCGATTGCACCGGGATATATTGATACTGACATGACAAGTGTATTATCTGATTCAGTAAAGGAAACCGTGCTTTCAGCAATTCCGTTGGGAAGAATGGGAGCCGTAGAGGATATTGCAGAAATGGCAGTATTTCTGGCTTCTGATAAAGCGTCATATATTACAGGTCAGGTAATATCAGTAGATGGAGGAATGAATATATAATGAAACGAGTTGTTGTAACAGGAATGGGCGCAATTACACCTATTGGCTTAAGCGTGGAAGAGTTTTGGGAAAATGTAAAGGCTCAGAAGGTTGGAATTGATACAATCACAAAATTTGATACAAGCGATTATAAAGTAAAGCTTGCAGCAGAGGTAAAGGGCTTTGACCCGATGCAGTATATGGATTTTAAGCAGGCAAAAAGAATGGAAGCTTTCAGCCAGTATGCAGTAGCAGCAGCAAAGCAGGCAATCGAAGATTCGGGACTTGATATTGAAAAGGAAGACCCGTATATGGTGGGAACAGCAATCGGTTCCGGAATCGGAAGCCTTGACGCTATGGAGCGCGAGCATAAAAAGCTCATCGAAAAAGGCCCGTCAAGAATTAACCCATTGCTTGTGCCGTTAATGATTACTAATATGGCGGCAGGAAATGTTGCGATTGCATTTGGACTTAAGGGTAAAAGTATCAATGTGGTAACAGCCTGTGCAACAGGAACTAATTCAATCGGTGAGGCATACCGCAGCATCCAGAAAGGGGAGGCAGACGTTATGCTCGCAGGAGGTACTGAAAGCAGCATTACTCCGATTGGTATCGGTGGATTCACGGCACTTACTGCACTTTCTACAAGCACAGACCCGTTAAGGGCTTCACTTCCATTTGACAAAGACAGAAACGGATTTGTTATGGGTGAGGGTGCAGGCGTAGTCGTTTTAGAGGAATTAGAGCATGCTAAAAAGCGTGGCGCAAAAATCTATGCAGAGGTAGTTGGTTACGGTTGTTCAAGCGACGCATATCATATTACTTCACCTGCGGAGGACGGAAGCGGTGCTGCAAGAGCTATGGAAAATGCGATGAAAGAGGCAGGAGTTACTCCGGCAGAGGTTGACTATATTAATGCTCATGGTACGGGAACACACCACAATGATTTATTTGAGACAAGAGCTGTTAAGCTTGCATTTGGCGGGGAAGCAAAAAATGTAAAAATAAGCTCAACAAAGTCAATGGTAGGACATTTGTTAGGTGCGGCAGGTGCCGTTGAATTTATCGCCTGTGTAAAATCAATCACAGACGGATATATTCACCCGAACGTAGGCTTAAAGGAAACAGAAGAAGAGATGGATCTTGATTATGTTACGGGAAACGGTGTTACACAGGAGGTTAATATTGTGCTTTCAAATTCATTGGGATTTGGCGGACACAATGCAACTCTTGCAGTTAAGAAGTATCAGTAAAAATTCAGAGTGCTTTACGCGGCACAATCGGATTACAGAAATGAGGCAATTATGGAATTAGATAATATAT
>JAGAJD010000262.1 GCA_017626275.1 Lachnospira sp. | reverse complement strand
TAAATAAGCGGAGGTAAAGGAATATGCCAATAAGTTTGCAAAAAGGGCAGAAGGTTAGTATTACTAAAGGTAATCCGGGATTATCAAAAGTAGTTGTAGGTCTTGGCTGGGACGTTAATGCATTTGACACAGGAGGAGACTTTGATTTGGATACGGCAGCGTTCTGCCTTACAGATACAGGAAAGGTATCAAGACCGGAGGATTTTGTGTTCTTCGGAAATTTGCAGCATCCGTCAGGCTGTGCACAGCATATGGGAGACAACCTGACAGGAGCGGGAGACGGTGACGATGAGCAGATTAAGATTAATTTGTCGTTAGTACCGGCTAACATTACTAAAATTGCATTTACCGTTACGATTTATGACGCAGAGGTAAGACGTCAGAACTTCGGTCAGGTTAATAATGCATTTATTCGTATCTATAATGAAGAGACAGGCGAAGAACTGCTTAGGTACGATTTGGGAGAAGATTTTTCCATTGAAACTGCCGCAGTATTCGGAGAATTATATAAAAATAACGGCGAATGGAAATTCAATGCCATCGGCAGCGGTTATCAGGGCGGCTTGGCAGCAATTTGCGCTAATTACGGTGTAGAAGTGGAATAATGGTTTAAGGAGGATAAAGGAATGTCAATAAGCTTACAAAAAGGACAGAAAGTCAGCTTGTCAAAGGATAATGCGGGACTTTCAAAGGTTGTTATCGGTCTTGGCTGGGACGAGGTGCAAAAGAAAAGAGGATTATTTGCACCTAAGCCGCAGCCTATTGACTGCGATGCTTCTGCGTTAGCGTTAAAAAACGGTAAACTGGCTGCAAAAGAGGATATTGTATTCTTTGGAAATCTGCGCCATAAAACGGGAACAATTCAGCATATGGGAGATAATCTTACAGGTGCGGGAGACGGAGATGACGAGCAGATAGTTGTAGATTTAGCCCATATTCCGGCTGAATATGACAGAATAGTTCTTGTTGTTAATATTTATCAGGCTGTTCAGAGACAGCAGCATTTCGGACAGATTCAGAATGCATTTATCAGACTTGTAGATGCGAGAAATAATCAGGAAATGTGCAGATATAATCTCACTGAGGATTATTCGGGAATGACAGCTATGATTTTTGGCGAGGTTTACCGTCACAACGGCGAGTGGAAATTCAATGCAATCGGACAAGGTACGAATGATCCGGGACTTGGTGAACTCGTTAACAGATATGTTTAATAGATTTTAGGAGGATTACAGTATTATGAAGTTTAACGGACTGACTGATAAGGAAGTCGAAGCTTCCCGTGAGAAGTACGGCTCGAATCAGATACCTGACTCGGAGCCTACTACGTTTTGGGAGGCGTTTAAAGAAACTTTTGGAGACCCGATGATTAAAATTCTGCTTGCAATCGCAGCACTTATGATTGTGATGTGGTGCTTCGGATATGCGGAAATTTACGAACCGTTAGGAACGATAGTTGCTGTGCTGATTGTGGCATTTGTGTCAGCAAAGACAAGTGTCGCCAGTGATACGAAGTACAGGGAATTAAAAGACAGCACGAAAAAAGACCAGTGTAAGGTTCACCGTAACGGTCTTGTAACTGTTATTGATGTAGACGATGTTGTTGTTGGCGATAAGGTGCTTTTACAGTCAGGTGATAAGATTCCGGCAGACGGTGTTTTAGTATCGGGAGATCTCCGTGTTGATAATTCAGCTTTAAACGGTGAGGCGGAGGAATGTAAAAAGACCGAGGCTCCTGAGAGCTTTCAGCTTTCTGATAATATTACGGGTGATACATTTGTCGATGCACATTCCTTATTCAGAGGAGCAGTCGTATTTGACGGAGAAGGTATTTTAGATGTAAGAAAAGTCGGTTTAAAGACCATGATGGGCAAGATGGCAGAGGAAATGCAGGAAGATGAGCCTGATTCTCCGTTAAAGGTTAAACTTGCAAAACTGGCAAATCAGATTTCAACATTTGGTTATATCGGAGCTATTGTAATCGCAGTACTTTATCTTGCGTACTTTATTATGACGGCAGGCGGATTTTCCGAGTTCTTTGGAATGGGAGCACAGGCGGTTATCACAAAAATTGTAGAGGCCGTTTCACTTGCTGTTGTAATTATTGTGTGTGCAGTACCTGAGGGACTTCCTCTTATGATTTCTCTGGTATTAATGCAGAATACAAGCAAAATGCTTGACCACAATGTACTGGTAAGAAAAGCAGAGGGTATTGAAACAGCAGGTTCGTTAAACATTTTATTTAGTGATAAGACAGGTACAATTACAAAAGGAAGCCTTGAGGTTGTGGATTTCTTTACGGCTGACGGCAATTCCATTGATATTCCTGAACTGAGTAAGCACAGCAAGGTAAAGGGATATCTTGACCTTGCAATAGGTAAGAATACACAGTCAATGTTTGATTCGGAACACAGGGTAATCGGCGGTAATGCCACAGATCAGGCTTTGATGAAGTTTATCGGAGAGAATACATTTAAGGCGTTAGAAGCTGATAAGGAATGTCAGGTTTCTACATCACAGGGCTTTAATTCAACCAATAAGTTCAGTCAGGCAAGAATTGACAGTGTTGGAAAGACATTTTACAAGGGTGCTCCTGAAAGGCTGCTTGCAAAGGCAGCGAAGTTTTTAAATGCCGATGGTGAGATTAAAGAAATTGACAGTGCGGTGCTTAACAGAAAGATTGACGAGCTTGCATCAAAGGCAATGCGTGTGCTGGCATTCGGTTATTCCGAAAAAGAGCTTGTGGAAAATACAATCAATGATGATATTGTTATTATTGGTCTTGTCGGTATCCGTGATGATGTAAGACCTGAGGCTAAAGAGGCAATCGAAGAGGTTCAGAATGCCGGAATACAGGTAGTTATGATTACGGGAGACAGATTAGAGACAGCTATCGCTATTGCAAAGGACGCAGGTCTGTTAAAGAGCAATTCCGACAGAGCATTGTCTTCTGCACAGTTAAATGAAATGTCTGACGAGGAAGTAAAGAAGATTATTCCTCATATCAGAGTTATAGCGAGAGCGCTTCCGACAGATAAGTCGAGAATGGTGCGTCTCTGTCAGGAAATGAACCTTGTTGTAGGTATGACAGGCGATGGTGTAAATGACTCTCCTGCTTTAAAGAGAGCCGATGTGGGCTTTGCTATGGGAAGCGGTACGGAAGCTGCCAAGGAAGCGGGTAAGATTGTTATTCTTGATGATAACTTTAAGTCTATTAAGGACGCTATCTGGTATGGACGAACAATATATCATAATATTTTGAAGTTCTGTAAGTTCCAGCTCGTAATAAATGTGGCTGCCGTTGTGGTAAGTGCTATCGCACCGTTCTTCGGAGTGGAGGAACCGCTCAAGGTAACACATTTGCTGTTTGTAAACCTTGTTATGGACGGTTTGGGAGCTATTATGCTTGGAAACGAGCCGGCACTTGAAAAGTACATGAAAGAGAAGCCTCGAAGAAGAGATGAGAGTATTGTAAGCAAAAAGATGATGGCACAGATTGTTACGATGGGACTGTGGCTGACAATTATAAGTTTCATATATCTTAAGTTGCCGTTTTTTGCTGATTTGTTCGGTGGATGGGATGTAGATGAAGCAGGCAACGTGCTGCAGGGTGTTCCAAATGCAGAGCATTTAACAGGTTATTTCGTGCTGTTCATTGTGAGCGCATTGTTTAACGGATTTAATGTCCGTGACGATGGTTTTGGAATATTTAAGGGACTGAATGAAAATACAGGTTTCTTAAAAGTATTCTTTGCAATTATAATAGTACAGGCATTAATTGTTAATGCGGGATTAATTCCGTTTGTTGTATTTGAATGGATTGGCAATATGTTTAGCTGTGTTCCGTTTGGAATTAAGGGCTGGATTGCAGTAATTCTTCTTGCGGCAACAATGATACCTGTCGATTTAATCCGCAAATGTATTGTTGGAACAAAAAATGCTTAATCAATAGAAGAAATAATGAAAAATGTGTGGTACAATATCTGTGCCGCACATTTTTTAGTGTTGTATTTTAATAGCAGTAGAAAGGATTTGCACAGAGATGGTTATTTTTCATTCTGATTTAGATAATACGCTGATATATTCTTACAAACGTGACATTGGAAAAGATAAGGTTTGCGCAGAGATTTATCAGGAGCGTGAAATTTCATTTATGACAAAAAAGTCTTATGAATTATTAAAAATCGTGAATGAAAAGGTGCTTATTGTGCCAACGACGACAAGAACAAAAGAACAGTATGAAAGAATATTTTTAGGAATTGAAAATCCCCAATATGCGCTTGTGTGCAACGGCGGGGTATTACTTGTAAACGGCGTGGAAGATGAAAACTGGTATAAAGAGTCTCAAAAGCTTGTTGCAGACTGTCACAGGGAATTGATAAAAGCACAGGAGTGGCTGCAGAGTGATTCAAGTACAAGCTTTGAGGTCAGAAATATAAGAGACTTATTTATATTTACAAAGAGCAGCAGACCAGAGTATGCTAAAGAAATGCTTGAAAATATTCTTGATTTGTCACTTGTTGAAGTCTTATTAAACGGAGTAAAGGTTTATGTTATGCCGAAGATTTTAAATAAAGGGGAGGCACTCAGAAGATTTAAAAAGAAAATGGAAAAGTAC
>JAGAJD010000261.1 GCA_017626275.1 Lachnospira sp. | reverse complement strand
TTATCAGGGCAGATTAAGCGAGTCGGCAGAGATAATTTATGAGGCATTAAAGGAATCAGATGAAACTGATATGCTGATTGAGAGAGTATATGTATATGCTTTTATGAAATATTATGAGGACACCTCTAATCCGAAGTATCAGGAAATGTCGGGAAGAGCGCAGATGGCAATGGTTAAATTGTCAGAAAAGTATGCATTTCTTGTTCCTGAGCTTTTAGAGATTGAAGATACACGAATGAAAGAATTTTTGGAGTCTCATGAACTTAAATTATACCGCCATGCATTAGAGGATATGCTTTCTAAGAAAAAGCACTCGCTGTCTGAGAAGGAAGAGCGACTTCTTGCGATGGCTGAACAGATTGCGTCTGCTCCAAATGAGATTTTTTCAAAGTTTAATAATGCAGATGTGAAATTTGGAAATGTATTGGACGAGGACGGCAGAGAAATCGAGCTTACCAATGCAAGATACAGTGTGCTTATGGAAAGCAGCGTGCGGAGTGTGCGCAAGGAGGCATTTGAAAGTCTGTACCGCCAGTATGGCAGCCACCGCAATACGCTGGCGGCAGCTTATTATGCCAACATAAAGCAGGCAATGTTTTATGCCAAAGCAAGAAACTATGGCTCAACGCTTGAAATGTACCTTAGCGGTTCGTTTATACCTGTATCGGTTTATGATAATCTTATAGAAACGGTGAACGATAATCTTGATAAAATGCATGATTATGTTGCACTTCGTAAAAGAGAACTTGGCGTTTCAGAGCTTCATTTTTATGATATCTATGCACCGATGGTGCCGGACGTCAGGATAAATGTTTCGTATGAGAAAGCAAAAGAAATCGCGATAAAGGCACTGGCTCCGCTGGGAGATGATTATGTCTCAAAGATTAAAGAAGGGTTTGAGAGCGGCTGGGTAGATGTAAGAGAAAATGCAGGCAAGCGTACAGGTGCATTTTCGTGGGGAACTTACGGCGTACACCCGTATGTATTTTTAAATTACTCTGATACGTTAAATGATGTGTTTACGCTTGTTCATGAGATGGGTCATGCAATGCACACATATTACTCCAATGAAAATCAGCCTTATGTATATGCAGGTTACAGAATATTTGTAGCGGAAGTGGCATCTACCTGCAATGAGGCGATTCTTATAAAATATCTGCTTGATAACTGCAAGGATAAGGCGGAAAGAAAATATCTTATTAACCATTATCTTGAGCAGTTTAAGGGAACTCTGTTCCGTCAGACTATGTTTGCGGAATTTGAGCGTACAACTCACAGAATGGCAGAAGAGGGTGAAGTTTTAACCGCAGAAACGCTTTGCGATATATATAGGAAGTTAAATGAAAAATATTTTGGCCCTGACATGGTTATTGATGATGAGATTGCTCTGGAATGGTCACGTATTCCGCATTTTTATACGCCATTTTATGTATACCAGTATGCAACGGGTTTTTCTGCGGCAATATCAATTTCTTCAAGAATTTTAAAGGGGGATAAAGTAACTTTAGAGGGTTATAAAAGGTTTTTATCCGGAGGCAGCAGTATGCATCCGATTGAATTATTAAAGCTGTGTGGAGTAGACATGTCTAATCCGCAGGTAATTCAGGAGGCGCTTGATGTCTTTGGCGGATTATTAGAGGAGTGGGATAATTGAGATACAAGATAGGCGAATTGGCAAAGCTGCTGAATATTTCTACTAATACAGTCAGACGCTATGAAGACAAGGGCTATATTCAGTCGGTTCGTGATGAAAACAGCGGATACCGTTATTATAACGATGACGGGATTTTTGGCATTAACAATGCCAAGCTGTTAAGAAAATACGGGTTCACACATGAAGAGCTTCATGAAATGCAGAAATACGATATTAATCAGACGCTTGAGGCATATGAAAAGCGTATACGGAAAATGGAGGAAGAGATAGAGTATCTCACGTATGTGAATCATAGAATGAAAGGCGATTATATATTAATACAGAAGGCTGCGGCGGAAGTTCATGATGTCTATGAAAAGGACTGCGTTGATCAGATGTATGTATTGTATAAAGAGGGTGAAAGGCTGCTTCAGGAACCGGAGAGGCTTTGTAAGGTTCAGGAATTTTTGTATAAGTCGCCGGAGGTTCAGCATATATATATTGTTCCGAAAGAGGATTTGGAAAAGGGAAGGTTTACGCTTTGCTGCGGCTGGGCAGTTAAAAGTATACAGATGGAAAAATATCATATGACAGAAAATGAATATACAAGGCATTATCCAAAGAGACATTCAGTTATGGGAATTTCAAAGATACCGGTTACATTGGAGGAATTATCAGGCTATCCCGAAGAGGAATTAAAAAATATGTTAATCGGAAAACATTTACAATATATGCAGCAGCATAAAATGCAGATGGCAGGAGATATTTTTGGAATTGTAATTACAAGGGCGGTGGAAGACGGCAGAGAAGTGCTGTATCTGTTAATGAGTATTCCTGTTGTATAAATATAAGAACAATTTATTGTAAAAATATTATAAAAAGGCTTGACCTTGACACAATGTCAAGCTTTATAATAAATCTGATAGGGATTAACTGAGAATCTCTGTCAGATTTTTTTATTTTTAACAAGGAGGATTTCTTATGGGAAGAAATGCAAAGAGACGTCTGAGTTGTTTCCTTATGGCATTGCTTTTGGCAGTGACAGGATTAGAAACAAGTGCATTTACGGGTGTGCTTGCTTTCGCGGGAACAGGTGTTACATCGGGAGACAAAATTAATATTTTCCTTGCAGGTGATTCTACTGTAAAGGATTATTCAACTTCCGGCATGTATATGGATGGCAGTCATGATTCGGAGAGAAAGGGTTCATGGGGTGAATTTTTACAAAGCTTTTTTGATTCATCAAAGGTTACTGTTCATAATTATGCAAACGGAGGCAGAAGCAGTAGGAGCTTTATTAATGAGGGCTCTTTAGATAAGATTAAAGAAAATATTAAAGCGGGAGATTACCTGTTTATTCAGTTTGGTCATAATGACTGTTCAAGTGGTGCAGGTTATCTTGCTGACAGATATGTACCATTGGGACAGCCTGACGCAAATGGTATTTATCCGTCAAATGCAGGAACAAAGGTGCCAACGCCGTCTGAAATAGCGGATAAAGGATATGGCGAAGAATACTATTCATGGAATTGCGGTGGAACTTATAAATGGTATTTACAGCAGTATATTGATGTTGCTAAGGCCGTTGGCGCAATTCCTGTTCTTGTTACACCTGTATCAAGAAAGAATTTTGACAAGAATGGAAATACTAAACCACATCATGATTCAAGAGGTGAATCAGCAGGTACACAGAAAACAAGCAATAATGCTTATGTAACTGCCGTTAAGCAGCTTGCAGAGGAGCAGAGTGTATTTCTTATCGATGGCTTTGAGTTGACAAAGGCAATGTTTGAGGAAGCTTATAAGGCAGATCCTTCTGCTTCATCAGGTAAAAGCGCATATGCTGAGCAGACTATGGCATCTAAAAAAGGTACGTTATATCAGGACGGTACACACAGCAATAAGCTTGGTGGATTTATTTCAGCAGCAATTTTAGCAGAAGCGATTCAGAAGATGGATATTAATATTTCATCAGCAGTAAAAGCTCCAAGTAATATTAACGGAGCAGATTGTGTAGGTAATGTATTTACGTTAAGCGCTAAGAGTGAGTTTACAGCATATTCAGCAGATGCAGACGGTAATTATACAGTTAAGTCAGATTACTGGACGACATATGGTCAGGATATTATTAGCAGAATAGCTGCAAATGTGAGTTCAGGCGATGAGACACCTGACAAACCTGATGATTCGCAGAAAGCTACTGTATGGGTAATAGGTGATTCAACAGTATGTGGTTTTAGTGATGATTACTATTATCCAAGATATGGATGGGGTACACAGCTTTACAAGTATTTTGACAAAACATTAACAGTACAGAATCTTGCGCTTTCAGGAAGAAGCTCTAAGAGCTATATACTTGAAAATAACTATAAGACTTTAATGTCAGGAATGAAGTCAGGAGATTATCTTCTGATTGGTTTCGGACATAATGACGAGAAGGCAGAAGAAGGACGTTATACTAATCCGAATGGTGATTATAAGACGGAAGGTTCATTTGCAAATTCTCTGTATGAGAATTATATTAAACCTGCACAGGCAGCAGGTGTAACGGTAGTTGTATGTACGCCTATCGTAAGAAGAACAGCAACAGGTGATTGGAGTCCTTCTAATCTCCACGTAACATCTGATTCAGGCTCATTTGCCGGCGGAGATTACGCAGAAGCTATAAGAAAGCTTGGAACAGATTTAAATGTTCCTGTTGTGGATATGACAACAATGACTAAGAATCTTTATGATTCATTAGGTGCAGCGGAAACTGTAAATTTACATGCATGGACATCTTCAAAGAGTGGAAGTGTAGATAATACACATACGAATATTTGGGGTGCTACATATAATGCATATTTTATAACACAGGAAATTAAAAAGCAGAATGTTGCAGGAATTTCTTCTCATATTATTACAGCAGAAGCACCTGAAAAGAGTACAACACTTGTTAAGAATCCTAACTATAAGGAAGCTGAATATACTCCGGTAACAGGAGAAAGCAAGCTTTGGAAGAAGGCAGGCGTATGGAGTGGTTCTGTATTTGGTGATGTAGGAGGAAATCCTTCTACCACAAACCAGACTCTCGAGCAGGATGAAAATGGAAATATTCATATTGCAGTACGCAATAATAAGGGTAAGATTTCAAGTTCGGTAGATGGTCTTGCAATGTATTATTACAAAGTACCTGCAAATAGTAACTTTACATTGTCAGCAACAATGACTGTCAATGCGTTTGATGCAAATGATCAGGTAACATTTGGTTTAATGGCAAGAGATGATATGTATCTTGATTTAAATACTAAGAATGCACTGGGCGATTATGTTGCAGCAGCACCTTATGGTGTTTCAAGAGCAGCAGGTTCTGTATGGAACTGTTTTGCGAGAAAGAATGGTGTATTTACACAGGGTGGAACTTCAAGTGAAGCTGTTGTGGCAGGCAATTCTTATGACTTAAAGATTGTAAGTAATCCTGACGGATATGCATGTACATTTAGTAATCAGGAAACTGTAACGGGCGGCTTTGACTTTAAGCTTACATCAGTTGATTCTGAATATGTATATGTAGGTATGTTTGCTTCAAGAAATGCAGATGTTACATTCTCAAATGTAAGACTTGTTGTTGACGGCGAGGTAATTACAGGAAGCGCAGAAGAACCTGTTAACTTCTCACAACTTGACAAGGCAGTTGCAGCAGCAGAAAAGCTGACAGCAGCAGACTATAAGGATTTCACAGCAGTAGAGAAGGCTTTGGCAGCAGCAAAGAGTGTAGATAAAGAAACAGCAACACAGGCTGATGTCGACAAGCTTACAAAGACTCTCAATGATGCAGTGGCAGCACTTGAGAAGAAACCAGAAGAGAAACCGGAAGAGAAGCCTGAAGAGAAACCTGAAGAGAAACCGGAAGAAAAGAAGAATGGCTTCTATGAAGAAAACGGCGTTAAGTTCTGGTATGAGGATGGTGTAAAGCAGGGAACAGAAGGACGCGGTAAAGAAATTTATGACCCTAAGACAGACGCATGGTACTGGTTAGATTCAGTACAGGGCGGTGCAGTAGCAAAAGCTAAGGACGTATATCAGGAATATGAGGACGGTACAAGTAAATGGGTACGTTACGATAAAGATGGTCATATGGTTAAGGGCTGGGATACAAATGAAAACGGAAAGTATTATTTTGACCCAATCACAGGCGCAATGGCTAAGGGTGTTGTAAATATTGACGGAACAGATTATCGTTTCAATGATGTTACAGGAACTATATTAGACTTAGAGTTTGTTGTTGATGACGGAAAAGAATTCTGGTATGAGAACGGTATCAAGCAGGGAACAGAAGGCCGTGGTAAGGAAATCTATGACCCGGCGACAGACGGCTGGTACTGGTTAGACTCAATTGACGGTGGTAAGAAAGCTGTATCAAAAGACGTATATCAGGAATCATGGGCAGGTATATATGGCGATAATGGCGAATATGGCAAGTGGGTACGTTACGATGAGAACGGACGCATGGTTAAAGGCTGGGACGAACAGAACGGAAACAGATATTACTTTGACATGACTACCGGAGCTATGGCTAAGGGAAAAACTACTATTGATGGAGTTGAGTGTACATTCGATATGTATACAGGTATCTTAATAAAATAGGCTGAAAGCTTAATGGGTTTTGGCTGAAACGAATTGGCGGGGCTGTCTTAATGGCAGCCCCGTTTTCATATCCATTTATTTCATATAATAAACACAAACCAAACATTTTTTATCACATTCCATTGCTAAATTATATGCAAACAATCGGATATATAGATTGCAAAAAATTAACGCAAGAAAGAATATCAGAATGAACGAAATCTGATAGAAGAGGAGTTGTGATGAAGAAAAAAATCAGTGCAAAAATATTGGTACTTGTAGGAATCTTATTTGCTGCCGGAGTAGCAAGCGTTATTACCGGGTTTGTATTTGTGTACAGTGTGAATAGTAAGAGTCAGAAGATTTCCAACGAATGTATGGAAGCTGTTACGTTAATGTCAGATACGTCGACATCAATAGAAAAAGTGCAGAAATATGCAAATAGTTCTGCTGCCTTTAGAATGCAGAATCAAATGTCGGATAAAAATGCGGCACCTGAAAATGTAGAGGAACAGGTGAATGATATGACACCGGGAAATTCGGGAGCAGTGCAAATGAATCAAGAAGCTGTATCTGCGGGAAGTACATCAAAGGGTGATGAAGTCGATAATGCAGCAGACATGAAGGCAAGTATGGAAAATGAGATACAGAATCTGACTAATTCATTTACTGCGTTAGAGGAAGCAGTCGGATAGAATTCAGGAATCATCTGTAAAATGCTTGCTTTAAATGCTTCAATAGAAGCAGCGAGAGCAGGCGATGCAGGCAAAGGCTTTGCAGTTGTGGCAGAAGAAATCAGAGAACTTGCAGAAGACAGCAGAAAGATAGCAAACAGTATTCAGGAAATAAGTCTTATAGTGATACAGAGCGTGGAAGATCTTACAGGAAATTCAGGTCGCCTGATTAACTATGTTGACGAAAGTATTCTGGCTGATTATGAAAAATTTGTCGATATTACGGAAGAATATCGTAACGATGCCCCGAGGGTAAATGATATTCTTGAAAATTTTGCAGAAAATACAGAAACATTAAAGAATACAATGTCGGAAATGAATTCTGGAATTAGTGATATTTCATCAACAATTGATGAGAGTACTAAAGGCGTGAATGAATCGTCATATAGCTTGAGTTGAATAGT
>JAGAJD010000260.1 GCA_017626275.1 Lachnospira sp. | reverse complement strand
ACTCCTTGCTAACTCTCGTAATTCCCGTCATAATCCCACGCTCAAGCCACGGATTAGTCTTGAAAGTTGAATTAAACAGACTCCTTGTAAATGCAACCAACTCGTTCCAATATCCGTCTACATATGCTTCCTGCATTGGCGTGTCGTATTCGTCTAAAAGGATAATGACTTTTTTGCCATAATAACGGCACAAAAATTTTGACAGATAATGAATTGCCATTGTTGCATCCACATCATCCATATCCACACAAACACGACGGAAAAATTGCTTTTCTCCCTCTTCCATAATATTTTCGTTAAGCAGAAATGAATACTTTACATACAATTCTGCAATCATCTGGCATATTTTTTTCCTCGTGTTGGTATAATTTGACTCCTTAACATTTGCAAATGACAGGCTGATAACAGGATAAGTTCCCTGTATCTTTTTGTATTCCTCATTTTCCCAAATAGAAAGCCCCTCAAACAGTTCACCACGTCCTGCATAATCTACGGAAAAGAACTGCTCAACCATGCTCATATTCAGCGTCTTTCCAAAACGGCGGGGACGGGTAATAAGTGTCACACTGTCCCCGCTCTCCCACCATTCCTTAATAAAAGAGGTTTTATCAATATAGAAATATTTTTTCTGAATCAAATCGCCAAAATCCTGTATTCCTATCGCTACCGTTCTTGCCATAAATACCTCCTGTTACAAACTTACTATATCTCTGTTTTCATAGTATAACAGTCTATCTGCCAATTTACAATCTTGCACAAAGCTTTAAATCCACCTGTGAGACTGCCACTGCTGCAAATACAAGTATACAGCCAAATACTTCTCTTCCTGTCGGAATCTGTTGTAATACGACAATTCCTCCAAGCAATGAAAACACTGATTCAAGACTCATAAGCAGTGTAGCCGTTGTCGGTGGAGCATATTTCTGCCCTATAATCTGCAGCGTATAAGCTACCCCGCTTGAAAGCACTCCGGCATACAAAATCGGGACTGCCGCAGATATAATATCATTCACACTCGGATTCTCAAAAAACAGAGAAATGACAAGTGATATAATTCCCACGACAAGAAACTGGATACATGACAGCTTGACACCGTCTACCTGTGGTGCAAAATAATCAACTGCCATAATCTGCACAGCAAAAAAGAATGCACTCACCGCTACGAGTATATCCCCTTTTGATATGGTAAGTGTTTCCGAAACACTCAAAAAATACATTCCGACTGCTGCCACCGCCACGCATATCCATATTTTCAGCTTTACTCTTTTATGTAAAAATATACTTAAAATCGGAACAAGAATCATATACATTGACGTAATAAATCCCGCATTGCCAACTGAAGTATACATAATTCCAATCTGTTGAAAGCTTGTTGCAATGCACAAAACAACTCCGCAGCATATACCTCCGACAATAAGCTTTCTGCTGTCACTCCTGTCTCTTTCAGTCCCATCATTTCCGCCCTTTTCCTGATATCTGCATTTCTTTTTACTATGATTCATAACTAAAATAACAGGAATAAGTGCCGCTGATCCAATAAAGCTTCTCGCCCACTGAAACGTAAACGGCTCAACATAATCCATTCCCACACTTTGGGCGACAAATGCAGTTCCCCAGATAAAAGCAGCAATAAGCAGTCCAAGACTTGCAACACGCTGTTTTCCCTCTTTGCTTTCCAACATTTTCATCATCACATTTTAGCTCCTTCATCTGCAGGATTTTTCTCAACTCCCGCAAACTTCCTTATTCCAAACAGCACAGCAAGCAGAATTACAAACCCGGCTGCCAGGCTGATAAACATATTATTTGTCAGACCTGCTATAATATAACTCACAAAAGACACTGCCGCAACGGTTAATACATATGGAAGCTGTGTTGCCACATGATTTACATGATGACACTGACTGCCCGCAGAAGCAAGAATTGTTGTGTCCGAAATCGGTGAACAGTGGTCTCCGCATACTGCACCTGCAAGGCATGCCGCAATAGATATTACCATCATCTCTCCTCCCGGAAATACATCTGTAACTATCGGAATCAGTATACCAAAAGTTCCCCATGATGTTCCTGTTGCAAATGCAAGTCCCAAAGCAACCAAGAATATAATTGCAGGAAGAAGCATCTGCAATGCCGCAGCCGAGCCTGAAACAAGCTCCGCAACAAACACATTTGCACCTAAAAGTCCGGTAACACCTGACAAAGTCCATGCAAAGGTCAGAATGAGTATCGGAGAAATCATCATCTTAAAGCCCTCCGGCACACAATTCATAAATTCGTCGAAAGTAATTACTTCACGTAACATGTAATAAACAAATGTAAACATCAGCGCAATAAATGAACCCATAACCAAACCGACAGAAGCGTCAGAACCTGCGAACGCATTTACAAAGCTTTCACCAGCAAAAAATCCGCCAGTATACAGCATACATGTAATACATGCCACAATCAGCACAATTACAGGCAGAAGCAAATCTGCTACCTTTCCTTTTGAATTTGTATTTTCGCCATTTTCCTCTTTAAAAGGACGTTCCGGTGTTGTAAACAAATCGCCGTTTATGGCATTTATCTCATGCTTTTTCATCAACCCAAAATCTACCTTTGTAACTGTGAGAAACACGGCTGTGATAATAGTAAACAGCGCATAGTAATTGTATGGTATTGTCTTTAAAAATGTAGTAAATCCGTTAATACCGCTTCCCTCAGGAACAGAAGATGTTACTGCCGCTGCCCATGAACTGATTGGAGCGATAATACATATCGGTGCTGCAGTTGCATCTATAATATATGCAAGCTTTGCCCTTGATACCTGATGTCTGTCAGTCACAGGACGCATAACGTTTCCAACTGTAAGACAGTTAAAATAATCATCTACAAATATCATTACGCCAAGAGCCATTGTTGCAAGCTGTGCCCCGACACGTGTCTTAATCCGTGTAGATGCCCATTTTCCGAATGCTGCAGAACCTCCTGCCTTGTTCATCAGTGCAACAAGTATTCCAAGCACCACAAGAAAAACAAGTATTCCGACATTCCAACTGTCTGACAATTTATAAATCATTCCGCCGTCTTCATGGAAAAATATCGTATTTATTGTCATTTCGAGATTAAAATTTGAATACAGCAGTCCTCCCATCAATATTCCAACAAACAATGATGAATATACTTCTTTTGTAATAAGCGCAAGCCCGATAGCGATAACCGGAGGCAACAGTGCAAATGCCGTTGCATATACCTTTGGCTGATAATTTTCAATATCTGCCGATACTCCCGGCGTCATAACCGTAACTGCCACAAGTATTGCAAAAACTGCCAGCAGCAGAAGCATGAGTAATTTTTGTTTCTTTGGTTTGTTCATATTATTTTCCTTTCTGTCATCATTTTAGCTAAGTAATATCAAAATACTTATGATATTTTAATTTTTCAATCCGTCCATCGTCAATATGCAGATATTTACAGATGTCAACAAAATAATCATCTGTCATACTTGCGATAAAATCAGTCACAATATCATCAGGTGAAGCAATAATTCTTCCTCTAGGCTTCTCTCTGTAACACTTGCCCTGTATAGTATCATTGAGATAATGCTGAAAAACAGGCGACTTGAAATTACGTTTTTCCACATCTTCCACAAGCCTGTCGTACAGCTTCTCCATCAACGGTTTTATCACTTCATAATATGGCTCGTTTAACTCCGCATTTCCATAAATAATATCATAATTTTCCGCAATCAAATCCTTTAAATCATCAAACACTTCCCTATCCATGTTAATAGACGGCGACTCAATACTGTTCTTAATAATGTTAATGACAATATTTGAAATTATATCGCGGTTATTTGTGCCAATAAGCCGTTCTTTCTTAAACTGTTTATCTGTTATAAGCTTTGCTCTGTATAAATCCTGCCGGTCCTTTCCCGCATACGCAATCATGTCGCTTATACGCACAACACACCCCTCAAGTGTGGACGGACGAAGCCGTTTGTGATAATCATTTTCTATATAACATTTTTCAAGCAATTCATCAAACGTGTCAAAATCAGTAAGCACAGACGGCGTATATTCTTTACATACCTTCTCTCCATTATGCGAAATTATTCCGCTGAGAGTCTGCATTGTAAGATTGCTGTTTAGTATATATCTGAAAATTCTTGCACTATGCACATTATGATTAAAATATCTCTTCTGTCCGTTACGCTTCATGCAGCCATTTTGATAACATTCACTTAAAAATTCCTCTCCCTTATGCCCAAATGGAGTATGACCCATATCATGCCCCAATGAAATTGCTTCTATCAGGTCAAGATTAAGCTTCAATGCACGTCCGATTGTCTTGGCAATTTTTGATACAAACTGTACATGCAGCGCCCTCCTCGTAAGGTCGTCATTTCTGTAAAAGGAAAATACCTGCGTCTTATCCGCATAACGGTTGTACAGCGGATTATGTATAATGCAGTCCACATCATAAGAATAATCAGGACGTATAATATCATATCTCGGTTTGCCATACAGTCTGATTGCTTCCATATTCTTAGCTGCATATGGCGACAACTCTCTGTCATACTCTTCATTTATTGAATTTAGATACATCTTCTCAGAAGTATTAAATGCAAAATAATCTTTCATATAAATCTCCGTTCCGACAACACAGTTTAAGAAAAATATTAGGCTGACTTATATTCTGCATAATCTGTTTTACCGAATACTCTAAATCTACAAGATGTCGTATTGCCGCACCACAGGACACATCAAATGTAAAATCAGAAAGTGCCTGTTCAAAATACTTATTTTTCGCTTCCATAACGTTCCTTCTCAAGCTGACTAATCCTTTCCAGTGCTTCATTAAGAAGCTGCCTTGTCTCTTGAATTTGGTGCTGCTGGCTGCTTATTGTTCCCTGCTGTTCCTCCAACCGGCTCTGCTGGCTGCTTATTGTTCCCTGCTGCTCCTCCAATCGGCTCTGTTGGCTGCTGATAGTTTCTTTCTGGCTGTCAATCGTATCCTGCATCTCATCTATCATATATTGGACAGTATTTTTATCTAATTCCAACAATTCCTTTGAAAACATTT
>JAGAJD010000259.1 GCA_017626275.1 Lachnospira sp. | reverse complement strand
TCCATTCCCTGTGGCGTATCATACTCAACTCCTGAGCTTACATCCACGACATCGGGATTTACCTGTTGTATTGCACTTCTTATATTAGAGGGATTTAAACCTCCTGCAAGAATCAGCATCTTTTGATTTTTTTCAACATTTTTTAGTACATTCCAGTCAAAAACTTTTCCTTCCCCCGGATTACTTCCGTCAAAAAGAATACCTGCAATTTTTGGCATATCAAAAAGCTTTGAAAGCTTATCTTTTAGTTCTCTTTCACTGTTCTGCTCTCCTACGTTTACTGCCCGTATTATCGGGATACCTGAGGCATTATAGACCTCTTCACTTAAATTTCCATGTATCTGTATGTAATCAAATCCAAGCTTTTCAATAATTTTTAACTGCGAAATGTCCGGTGAAACTGTTACGGCTACTGTCTGTGACACACCATGAAACTTTGCTCTTTTTATCAGTTTCTCCGCCGTTTCCTCATTAACATTTCTTTTGCTTTTCGGAAAAAACATTACCATTCCGGCATATTCTGCGCCGTACTCAGCTAATATATCTATTTCCCGCTCCTGCGTCAATCCGCATATTTTAATTTTTACATCAGCCATTAGCATACACTTCTTTCCAGTGCTTTGAAAGCTCTTTAGGATTATCAGCCTCCATAAGTGCCGTTCCTATAAGAAATGCGTCCGCACCGCTGTGCTTCAATGCAAGTATGTCATCGTCTGCACTCACTCCGCTTTCAGCCACCAGTATTCCGTCCTGACTACGAAAGCTTTCCGGCAGAAGTGATGAAAGTCTGTTTGTTGTGTCCATGCTCACCTCAAAGCTCTTAAGATTACGGTTATTTATACCGATAATTTTAACCTGCAGATTTAACATTCTGTTTAACTCTTCCTCATCATGAACCTCGCATAACACATCAAGACCAAGCGAATATGCCAAATCATACAAGTTCTTAAAGCTTTCATCATCTAAAATCGCTGCAATCAAAAGTATTGCATCAGCACCTATTACCTTTGCCTCATAAACCTGATATTCGTCAATAATAAAATCTTTTCTTATAATCGGCAGTTCTGTACGTTCACGGATATATTTTAAATATTCTATACTTCCGTTAAAATGATCCTGCTCTGTGAGACATGAAATTGCATCAACCGAAGCATTGTACTGTATCACACGTTCTTCCAAATCAACCTTGCTGTTCATAACGCCGTGACTTGGGGACGCTTTCTTAAATTCACCGATTACCGACAGTCCTTTTTTTGAAAGTGCCTCCGCAAAGCTTATTGTTTTCCGATTGCACTCAAGTGCCTCCGCTTTCATGGCTTCCGGGCTTATATCAGCTTTCTGCTCAATAAGTCTTTTCTTCTTATCTTCAACAATCACATCAAGTATCATCGGCTCACCTCACATTATTCACAAAATTTTCTATCATTCTTTTTCCATGCTCAGTATAAATGGACTCCGGGTGGAACTGCAGACCCACAACCGGGTATTCCTTATGCTTCATTGCCATAATTTCCCCGTCGTCCGTCCTTGCCGTCACCTCTAAGCAGTCAGGAAGCGTTTCCTCAAGTACAGCAAGCGAATGATATCTTGCTACCTTAATCGGCTTATCAATTCCTTCAAATATTCCGTCCGTATCATGTGTAATTACCGACTGTTTGCCGTGACAAAGACGTTTTGCATATGATACTGTTGCACCAAATGCTTCCCCGATGCACTGGTGACCGAGACATATTCCAAGAATCGGCTTTCTGCCTGCAAATGTACGAATCACATCAAGACATATACCTGCCTCCTTCGGGCTTTTTGGCCCCGGAGAAATAACGATCGAATCAGGATTCATTTTTTCTATATCTTCTATTGTTATCTTATCATTTCTCTCCACACAGATATCACTCTCAAAGGTTCCAATAAACTGGTACAAATTATAAGTAAACGAATCGTAATTATCAATAAGCAAAATCATAACTTTTCCTCCTTTATCAAAGTCTTTGCAAGCGCCATTACTTTATTGCAGCATTCCTGATATTCATTTTCAGGTACGGAATCTGCCACAATTCCGGCTCCTGCCTGAAGATATACATTTTTTCCTTTTTTAATCATGGTTCTTATGGTAATACAGAAATTCATATTTCCGTTAAAATCAAGATATCCCGTAGCACCTCCGTACAAACCTCTCCTCACACTCTCCAATTCATCAATAATCTCCATGGCACGAATCTTCGGTGCACCGCTTAACGTTCCTGCCGGAAGAAATGATGATACTAAATCAAGCGGGTGATACTCGCCGTTTTTTTTGCCCTCAACCAATGAAACTATATGCATAACATGCGAATATCTCTGTATTTTCATAAACTCAGTAACCTTTACCGAACCTATCTGTGCGATTCTTCCCATATCATTTCTTGCCAGATCAACAAGCATTACATGCTCTGCACGTTCCTTTTCATCTGCCAGAAGCTCCTGCTCCAATTGAATATCCTCCTGCGGTGTCGCTCCTCTTTTTCTTGTTCCCGCAATCGGACATGTATACACACGGTTATCTGTCTGCTTCACAATCATTTCAGGTGAACTTCCGATAATCTCAAACTCACCAAAATTATAATAATAAAGGTACGGTGACGGATTTAATTCTCTTAATTCCTTATATAACTCAAAGCCTTCCTGCTCTGTCTCAATCGTCCATCGCTGTGAAAGCACAGTCTGAAAAATATGTCCGTCTTTGATATACTGCTTAATTTTATTTACCTTTTCCATATATTGCTCACAGGTATCCGATTTCTTTATGATAATACCGTCATGCTTATGTATCTTTACTAACGGTTTTTCATTTTTTCTTGCCTGCGAAACCATCTGCTTAAGCTCTTTTTCAGCATATTCTTCTCCGCCTTTATTATCCGCCGCCAGTACAACTGCCGTAAATGTTTCCGCTACATGGTCGATTGCTATAAATTTTGAAGCAAAAATAAGCTGTATCGTCTCAATTCCGATTTCGTCCTCATTATCATCAGGCAATTCTTCTGTATATCTTATAAAATCATATCCGAAGCTTCCTACTAATCCTCCCGTAAATTCAAGTGCCGCATCTTCTTTATTTACAATCTCAAATTCACTGTAATATTCCTTTAAGCGTTCCAAAGGATTGCCGTTTCTTACCTCCTTTGTTCCGTCTGCACGTGTAATTACCAGTGAATCACCTGACGACTGTATAATTTCCTCAGG